>JADLGF010000127.1 GCA_020849415.1 Thermomicrobiales bacterium | reverse complement strand
GTCTTCCGGGAATTCGTACACATCGCAGACGACCGAGCTCTGCAGCGGCACTTCGACGTAAACGCCGATCGGGCCTTCGCTGACATCTACGGCGTTGCCGGTGTTCTGATCGCTGCAGTAGATGGTCTGATTCGAGAACTCACCCGGGATGCCGCCGTAGAGGTGGTAGGTGCCATCCTGCACCTCACCGAATTCGGCGTTCCCGGTGGCAACATCGGTTGCCACGGTCATCGTCATCGGGCCATCGATGGTGAAGTCGAACGAGGTGCCGACGAGCACGTCGTGACACTCATCCCACTCGCTGCCACCCTGATAATTATCCCCGCAGAGGCGGTGGTGCACGGTGAACTCCGCCACCGGGGTCGCCCCCGCCTGGGGAACCAGGACGACGGCAAAGGCCGCCATCAACGCCGCTACCGCGGCCAAACGAACCATGATCTGTTTCATCTGAACGTCCCCTCCTTTGAGATCCGCACTGCCCCAGATGCTGCTAGGACGGCGCCGTTGCCGTCTCCTGCCATCATTAACGCACCATGTTGCATACCGTTTCGCTGCTTGGGCAACATTCGACACGAATTCATTCGACTCGGTTGTATGCGGATAACGTTCGGATCAGACGCGCCGGACGGCCTGTTCGAGGATGAGGCGGAGCGATTCCACGACCCCCTCGCCGGCGATTGCAGCGGCGGTGACAGAGGGCCGGCCGAGCGCGTTGAGGTGAGCGTCGAGCTGGGCGCGCGTGAAGACGCCGGGCAGATCGCGCTTGTTGTACTGAACGACGATCGGGATGTCGCCGGCCCTGTAGCCGAGTGACGCCAGGCTCGCTTCGAGTTCCGCCAGGCTGGCGCGATTGCTTTCCAGGCGATCGCGCTGCGAATCGGCCACGAAGACGATGCCGTCCACGCCGCGCAAGTGCGCTGCCCGGGTCGAGCCGAAGCGCTCCTGACCCGGCACCGAGTAGAGGTGGAGCCGGACACGGTAGTCGCCAATCGGCGGCAACTCCATCGGCAGGAAGTCGAAAAACAGGGTGCGGTCCTGTCCGCCCTCGATCGAAACGAGCGTGCTCTTGCCAGGTTCAGGCAGGTGCTGGTGCAGCCAGGTGAGATTGGTCGTTTTGCCGCTCAAACCGGGACCGTAATAGACGATCTTGAGGTGGATCTCGCGATCGGCGACCACGATCATCGCCATGCGGCTACTCCAGACCGTCGAAACGGGGCGGCGTGTCGAGTCCGAGCGTGGCGGGACCGTCGGGCGCCCGCTCGACGACCTCGCCGATCAACCGGGCGCCGGGAATGGCGTCGAGCACGGCCGTTTCATCAGAAGATGCGACGGCCAGAACCATCCCGATCCCCATGTTGAGGGCGCGGTACTGCTCGCTGATCTCCATCTGGCCCCGCTCGACCAGCCAGTGGAAGATCGGCGGCGCGTTCCAGGAGGCGGGATCGAAGCGGGCGGCGAGGTGGTCCGGCAACATACGCGGTACGTTGTCGATCAATCCACCGCCGGTGATGTGGGCGATGCCCCGGATCAAGCCCCGTTCCACCAGCGGCAGCACTACCGGCACCCACGTCGGGTGCTCGCGCAGCAGTGCCGCGCCGATCGACACATCGTCGCCCGGCAACGGCTGGGCGAGGAGTGCGATATCGGTGGCACGATCGCCGGTCAAGCCGACGATCCGACGGGCGAGCGAGTAGCCGTTTGTGTGCAGGCCGACCGACGGAATGCCGATCAGCCGATCTCCGGCCGCGATCGCGCTGCCGTCGATCACCTTGTCCGGCGCGACGATGCCGACGATGAAGCCGGCCGCGTCGTATTCGCCGTCGGCGTACATACCCGGCATTTCGGCGGTTTCGCCGCCGATCAGCGCCAGGCCGTTGTCGCGACAGGCCGCCGCCATGCCGGCAACGAGGCGTTCCAATGCGCCCGGATCGAGCACCCCCATCGCCACGTAATCGAGGAAGAAGAGCGGACGCGCCCCGCAGGCGAGGATGTCATTGGCGCAGTGGTTGACCAGATCAGCCCCGACCCGGTAATGGGCCTCACCGCCGGTGACGAAGGCAAGCTTCAGCTTGGTGCCGATGCCATCGGCGCTCGCGACGAGCAGGCGATCGGGACCACCCGGCAGCTGGTACATGCCTCCGAAGTGCCCGATCGGCGCCGCGCCGGAATCACCGAACGTGGAGCGGGCGTGCTCCTTGATCGCGGCGAGCGCGCCGGTCGCGGCGTCGATATTGACCCCGGCATCCTTGTAGCTGACCGGCCCGCCGGCCGGGCGCTCGATGTGCATCTGCATCCTCACGAGTAGACAACAAACATGTCGAAGTCTGTAGGGGAGGGTCTTGTGCCCTCCCGCGGTCGCCCGCAGGCGACCGTCTCGTCGCGCTGCATCGGTGTGTCCGTCGGAACGCCCCGAATCGCAACGAGGAGGCCGGCCTAACGGCCGGCGGGAGGGCACAAGACCCTCCCCTACACGGGACACGCCGCATACGGTGGTGATTATAGATTGGTCAGGCGGTGATGCCCTCGGATTCGACGGCGACGTGGGCGCCGAAACGGGTCAGTTCCGCTTCCGGAAGCTGGCCGTGGATCACGGTGCCCCGCTCGACGTAGTCGATCGTATCGACCCGCCCCACCTTGTGGAACTGATCCACCAGCGCTGAATCGGCGTACGGAATCACCGCCGTCACTGGCACGAAGCGATCGAGCGATTCCAGTTCGGCCGATACTGCCGCCAGCAATTGGGGCACGTTGTAGCCGGTCGCGCCGGAGATCGGCGCGGTCAGCGCGCCCGATTCAATCGGCAGCCGCGCCACCAGTTCGTCGAGCGATCCGTGCACCTCGGGATCGATCTGATCGACCTTGTTCAGCGCCCAGACCATCGGCTTGTCATCGGCCCCGAGTTCCTCGAGCACGGTCAGCACCGTCTGCGCCTGTTCCGGCGCGTTCGGGTGGGTGACATCGAGCACGTGGATTAGCACCGACGCCTCGTTGATCTCCTCAAGCGTCGCCCGGAAGGCGGCGATCAGCATCGTCGGCAGGTTGTTGATGAACCCGACGGTGTCGGTCAGCAGCACATCGCGACCGCCCGGCAAGGTGATCTTGCGGGTGGTGGGATCGAGGGTTGCGAAGAGCTGATCCTCGGCCAGCACGCCGGCGCCGGTCAGGGTGTTGAGCAGCGTACTCTTGCCGGCGTTCGTGTAGCCAACCAGCGCCGCCACCGGTGTCCGCGTCTGCTTGCGGCGGTCACGGTAGAGCTGCCGGTGCGTGTGCACGTGGCTGAGCTGATCCTTGATGAAAGCAATGCGCTTGCCGATTTCACGGCGGTCCGATTCGAGCTGCGTTTCACCCGGACCACGCAGACCGACGCCACCGACCGCCTGGCGCGAGAGGTGGGTCCACATCCGGGTCAGGCGCGGCATCCGGTATTCGAGCTGCGCCAATTCGACCTGGAGCCGGCCTTCGTGCGTGCGGGCGCGCCGGGCGAAGACATCGAGAATCAGCCCGGTGCGATCGAGCACCTTGCAGTCGAGCACCTTTTCGAGGTTGCGCTGCTGGGACGGGGTCAACTCGTCGTTGGCGATGACGAGTTCGTAGCCGAGCGACTCCCGCAAATCCTTGATTTCCTCGACCTTCCCCTTGCCGACGTAGGTAGCGGCGATCGGGTGATCGAGCTTCTGCGAAACCGCGCCGACCACCTCGACATCGACCGTTTCGGTCAGGCGGGCGAGTTCCTCCAGCGCATCGGTGATGCGCCAGTCGGCGTTGCGGGTTTCGACGCCCATGAGGAGCGCACGCTCCTTCGGTTGATTGGTAACGAGCATTTCGTGAGGAATAGGGACCATCCTTCTCGATCCGTCCGCGGGATCATCTCGATCATTATCGACGATTCAGGTAGAGACGAGGGTTAGCATGATACATCAGTCCAACAAGCCAGATTCCACCGTGGCGCGGCGTTCAGGGTTGTGCGAACAACGCATGGGAACCAGATATCGGATACTGTTTCACCGACAGGGGGAGTAGCCCCGCGCCGGCGCCCGCCGGTGTGGGCCGGTGACCGCCAGTACGTGCTTCGCCAGACGAAGCACCGGTCCCGGAACGCAAGCCAATTCTTGCGCGGTCAGACCTTGGCACGTCCATTCTTGAGGATGCGGCCAGGGTTCTTGTTTTTAAACCCGGCCGCCGAGGAGAACACCCGATGCTCGACGAACTGCTCGATCTTTTTGAGCGCGATCGCAAGAAGCAGCCGAACGGCCAGAAGCAGGGCGGCATTCGCGGATTGTTGAATCGCTTGCGTGATGACGATGACGATCG
>JADLGF010000126.1 GCA_020849415.1 Thermomicrobiales bacterium | reverse complement strand
TTCAACCGGCGCTGATACCGCCACGGACCAGGCGCCGATGCATCTATACGTTTGGTGCGGATGCGCGGTAGTGCGCACGGCAGACCACTATGCCCGCCGTGGCGGCCACAGTCCGTTATTCTAGGCCCGCTGCCCCTTTTCGTCAACCACGATGGCGCCGGCGGAAGCGTCGTGCGCGA
The DNA here is from genome assembly GCA_020849415.1 of Thermomicrobiales bacterium. Taxonomy (GTDB): domain Bacteria; phylum Chloroflexota; class Chloroflexia; order Thermomicrobiales; family UBA6265; genus JADLGF01. Next base: position 10,611 of record JADLGF010000126.1, on the reverse strand, counting down.
CGCTTTCCGGCTTGACAATTCCCGATCAAGCCCCTTAACTCGCTTCATCCAACCGAACGGGCCCGGCGCTCCGGGCGTTCGCGCCGTCGCGATCACCGCTGAAGGAGAAGACGACGATGTCATTCTCGATTTTCAACCGGGTTCCGGAATTTCCCGATTCCCCGCTCCGCTTTGCCCAACTCTTCGCCATGCTGATCGCCATTACGGTGATCGCCGGCCTGATCGCCAACTGGCGGATTGCGGTGGCGCTCGGAGGCGTGGCGCTCGCCGGCTTTCTCTTCGATTTCGCCTTTTACATCCCGGCCGCGATCCTGGTCGCGATCGCGGCCACGCTCATCAGCCGCCTGGTGACAGCCGGGCCGATACGGCGCCCGATCTTCGCTGCGTCTCCGCGCGATATCGGCGTGTTCGCGGCCGGATTCCTCTTGTATGAGTTCGGCCGGTCGGTCACCGAGGGTGATTACGAAACGGCCGTCATGAACGCCGAGCACCTGCTGAACCTGCAAATCGGGATGGGACTGCCGGATGAGGCGCGGGTGCAGGGTTGGGTGTTCGATCATATGCGCCTCATGACGGTCTTCAACACCTACTATTCGTACTTCTTCCTCGCCATCACGATCGGCAGCCTGATCTGGCTCTCGCTGAACGCTCCGGACGTCTACCGGATCACCCGAACCGCGCTTGGCATCGCCACCTTCTCGGCCCTGCTGTTCTTCGCCGCCGTGCCGATGGCGCCGCCGCGGCTTGTGGAAGCGAGCGGGCAGGTCGGCAGCCACGCCCGGGTCGGCCTGACCCACGGCTACATGAACGAGTTCGCCGCCATGCCGAGCCTGCACGTCGGCTGGATGGCGCTGATGGGCTGGGCTTTCTACCGAGCGCTCGGCGGGAAGCTCGGCTGGGGGATCGCCCTCTTCCTGCCGGTTTCGATGATGCTCACGGTAGTTGTCACCGGTCACCACTACTGGATGGACGGCGTGGTGGGCGCGGTTCTGTGCGTAGCGCCGGCCATCATCCTCGAGCGCTTTCCCCGCTTTCGCGTCGAAAGCACGGGCGTCAAAACCCCGCACGCCGCCGGCACGGACTGATGCCGGCACCGCCAATACCATGTCTGTAGATGGAAAAGCGCCCCGGACTCCATTGGGAATCCGGGGCGCTTTCCTTGTGACAATCAGGTTCGTGAACCGGCGGATTACTCCGCGTCTTCGGGCGTTTCGATCGAGTAGCCCGAATCGTCACTGAAGGCGATGCCGCCGGCGCCCGGGAGCAGCCCCGCGTCCATCAGCTCACGCAGATCGGCATCGGTAGCCTCATCCGGTTCGGCCACCGCCACGCCCGTGCGGGCCTGAACGGCGACTTCCAGATTCGCCTCGGTCAGTTCGTCGAGCTGCACGCCAGCGCCGAAGCGGGCATCATAGCCGGAACCGGCCGGGATCAGCTTGCCGATGATCACGTTCTCCTTCAGACCGCGGAGGGTATCGACCTTGCCGTTGATGGCGGCTTCGGTCAGCACCTTCGTCGTCTCCTGGAAGGAGGCGGCCGAGAGGAACGAGGTCGTTTCGAGCGAGGCCTTGGTCAGGCCGAGCAGCACCGGCATCGCCGTCGCCGGCTCGCCGCCCTGCGAGAGGATCTCCTCGTTGATGTGCTGGAACTCCAGCCGATCGACCCGCTCATCCTGGAGGTAATCGGTATCGCCCGGGTAGATGATGCTCACCTTGCGCATCATCTGGCGGCAGATCACTTCCATGTGCTTTTCGTTCGTGTTCACGCCCTGTTGCTTGTAGACCTTCTTGACCTCATCGATGATGTACCGCTGAACGGCATCCTGGCCAAGGGTCAACAGCAGTTCGGCGGGATCGCGGTTGCCTTCGGTCAGTTGCTGGCCGAGGGTGACGTAATCGCCATCCTTGACGAGCAGCTGCTGCGCGAGCGGCGCGGCGTACTTCTCTTTCTCTTCGCGCTGGTTGCGAACAACCAGGTTGCCATCCTCGAAGGTGAAGGTGCCATCGATGCCGGCGAAGCGCTTCTCGCCCTCCGGACCGGTGGCGAGCAGCGTCTTGTCCTTGATCACGAAGTCGGCGATGCCATCTTCGAGCGTCCAGCCTTCGGCCATCGGCTCGCTCCAGACATCCTGCTCGACGCTGGCGATGATCAGTTCACGGCCGGCGTCTGACTGCTCGATCGTGAGCACGCCTTCCTTGAGCGCCAGCACCGCCGCTCCCTTCGGCCGGCGCGCTTCGAAGAGTTCCTCGACACGCGGCAGACCGGTGGTGATATCAGCGCCGGAGGCGAGCTTCACGCCGCCGGTGTGGAAGGTGCGCATCGTCAGCTGCGTACCCGGCTCACCGATCGACTGCGCCGCGATGATGCCGACCGCCTCGCCGAGGCTGACCTGCAAGCCAGTCGCCAGGTTGCGGCCGTAGCAGGTGGCGCAAACGCCGTTGGTGGCATCACACGTCATCACCGAGCGGAGGTGGATCTTCTCCACCTGCGCATCGATGATCTCGGCGATCATGTCGCGAACCGAGCCATCCTCGAGTTCGAGGCGCTCTTCGATCGTGTCACCGGCGTCCGCGATCAACTCGCCCGTTTCCGGGTGATACACCGCCGAGGCGAGTACGCGACCGGTGATCCGCTGGCGGAAATCCGTTTCGAGGTCCTTCACCTTGTCCGGGCTGAGATCGGGCGTAATGCCGAGCTCGGTCCAGATTCCCTGGCTGGTGCCGCAGTCTTCACTGAGCACGATCACATCCTGGGCGACATCCACGAGCCGCCGGGTGAGGTAGCCCGAGTCCGCCGTGCGGATGGCGGTATCGGCCAGGCCCTTCCGGGCGCCGTGGGTCGAGATGAAGTACTCGAGAACGGTGAGGCCCTCGCGGAAGTTCGACTTCACCGGGATGTCGATGATCTGGCCTTGCGGATCGAGCACGAGGCCGCGCATACCGGCCATCTGCGACACCTGGTTGATGTTACCCTTCGCGCCCGAGTCCATCATCATCCAGACCGAGTTCTGCCCGGTCAGCTGCTTCTTGACATCGTCGGTGATCGTATCGCGCGCGCCGCTCCAGATATCTTCGAGCTCGCGAATGCGCTCCGTGTCGGTCACCATACCGCGCTGGAACTGCCGCTCCAGGTTGTCGGCCGCGGCCTGCGCCTCGGCGACCACGCTTTCCTTCTGCTGCGACATCGTTACGTCATCCACGGCGATGCTCATGCCGCCGCGCGTGGAGTAGTGGAAGCCGACCCGCTTGATCTCATTGACGACCTTGGCGGTGCGGACCGGATCGTTGAAGTGGCGGTAGCAATCGTCCACCACCTTCCGCAGCTGGCTGCGGTTGAGGGTGACGTTGTAGAAGCGCTGCATCTCCGCCGGCAAGGCGAGATTGAAGATCGCGCGACCGACGGTCGTTTCGATCAGCTTCTTCTCGCCGCCATCCCGATCGGTCAGCACGAAGATCTTCGCCTGCAGGTCGACGACATCGCTGTCGTAGGCCAGCTGCACTTCCTCAAGGGATGAGAAGTACTTGCCCCACCCACGCGGCAACGTACCGGCGGCGAGATCGGACTCGTAGTCGCGCTCGCTGGTCATGTAGTAGCAGCCGAGCACGATGTCCTGCGTCGGCGAAACGATCGGCTCACCGTTCGATGGCGAGAGGATGTTGCGGATCGAAAGCATCCGCTCCTTCGCCTCGGCCTGCGCCTTCTTGGAAAGCGGCACGTGCACGGCCATCTGGTCGCCGTCGAAGTCAGCATTGAACGCCGTGCAGACCATCGGGTGCAGCTGGATCGCCGAGCCCTCGATCAGCCGCGGCCGGAACGCCTGAATGCCGAGCCGGTGCAGGGTCGGGGCACGGTTGAGGAGTACGACGTAATCGCCGATGACCTCTTCCAGCACTTCCCAAACCCGCTCATCGACCCGCTCGACGAGCCGCTTGGCGGCCTTGATGTTCGGAGCGTGGTTGTGGAAGACGAGCCGCTGCATCACGAACGGCTTGAAGAGTTCCAGCGCCATCCGCTTCGGCAGGCCACACTCGTCGAGTTCCAGGTTCGGACCGACCACGATCACCGAGCGGCCCGAGTAATCGACACGCTTGCCGAGCAGGTTCTGGCGGAACCGCCCCTGCTTGCCCTTGAGCATGTCGCTCAGGCTCTTCAGCTTGTGCTTGCCCGAACCGGACACGACCCGGCCGCGCCGGCCGTTATCGATCAGCGCATCGACCGCTTCCTGCAGCATGCGCTTCTCGTTACGCACGATGATGTCGGGCGCGCCGAGCTCCAGCAGCCGCTTCAGGCGGTTGTTACGGTTGATCACGCGGCGGTAGAGATCGTTCAGGTCGGAGGTCGCGAAGCGGCCGCCATCGAGCTGAACCATCGGGCGGAGTTCCGGCGGAATCACCGGCAGCGCCGTGAAGATCATCCAGTGCGGCTTGTTGCCGCTCTTGCGCAGCGCCTCGACGACGCGCAGGCGCTTGACCGCCTTCTTCCGCTTGACTTCGGAATCGGTCTGCATCTGGGTGCGGAGTTCGAGCGCCAGCTGATCGAGATCGATCCGCTTCTCGACGAAATCGTAGACCGCCTCGGCGCCCATGCCGGCGCGGAAAACGTTCGACGGCACCAGCTCATCGAGTTCGCGGTACTGCGTTTCGGTGAGGATCTGCAGTTCCTTGAGATCGTTGAGCAGCTTGAGGGCGGTATCGCGTTCCTTCTCGGCTTCGCGAATCTGCTCCTCGTATTCCGCCTCGATCTTCTTACGGGCGTCCTCGAGCGCGTGGGTCAGCTGATCCCGCTCGGCGTCGCCGAGGATCTCGTTGCCCTCGGCCTCGCTGGCGATCTCTTCGAGCATCGCGGCGCGCAGCGTCTGGAAGCGCTCGTTCAGCTCCGCCAGGCGATCGTCATTGGCGGCCTCATCGGCCTCGACGATGGTTTCGCCGTGAAAGGTGATCGCCTCGGTTGCGGCGGCGCCTTCGAGCGCGTTGATCGCGGCGACGGCGGCGGCGTGCTCCTCGGTCAGCGCTTCGAGCCGGGCGTTGCGCTCCTGCTCGATCTGCTCGGCCAGCCCGGAGGTGCCTTCGACGAGATTCGAGAGCTTGCCCTCGGTGTCCTCGGTCAATTCCGCGATACGGGCATCAGCCTCGGCGCGCAGTTCCTCGACCAGTTCGTTGTGCGTGTCCTCAATGACGCGCACCGCGTCGGCCTTCTTCTCATCATCGACGAAGGTGACGAGGTACGAAGCGAAGTAGAGGACGCGCTCCAGGTTGCGCGGCGAGATATCGAGCAGGAGGCCCAGCCGGCTCGGCGTGCCCTTGACGTACCAGATGTGCGCAACCGGCGCGGCAAGCTCGATGTGGCCCATCCGCTCGCGACGCACCTTGGCGCGCGTCACTTCCACGCCGCACTTGTCACAAACGGTGCCGGCGTGGCGAATCCGCTTGTACTTGCCGCAGTAGCACTCCCAGTCGCGGGTCGGACCGAAAATCCGCTCGCAGAAGAGGCCGCCGTGCTCCGGCTTCAGCGTACGGTAATTGATCGTTTCCGGCTTGGTCACTTCACCGTAGGACCACGCCCGGATCGCTTCCGGAGAAGCGAGCGAAATGCGAATCGCATCGAAATTGTTGACGTCGAGCACGCGCGCCTTGTCGTTGCGGTCTTGCCGCTGGAACGCGGAGCGGAAATCTCCGTCGCTGGTGCCCGTGTAATCGCCAAACGTCGACATAGTTCCTCCATCACCCTGGCGCAGTGCGCTCGATCGGCGCGGCGCCGGCGTTGTAGCCGCCGGCGCCTTTGCGACTGATTGGCGTATTAGTCCTCGGCGCCCCGCTCGAAGCCGCTGAGGTTGATCCGGCCGAGACCCGAGAGGACATCGCGCGAGGTGTCCTCACCGAACTCAACCGTTTGCTCGTCTTCATTGATGACATCGATCGAGAGTCCGAGGCTCCGGAGTTCCTTCACGAGCACCTTGAACGATTCCGGCACGCCGGCCTCGTTGATTTCCGTACCCTTCACGATCGCTTCGTAGGTCTTTACGCGTCCGACCGTGTCGTCCGACTTGACCGTGAGCATTTCCTGCAGGGTGTAGGCCGCGCCGTACGCTTCCAGCGCCCAGACTTCCATTTCGCCGAAGCGCTGGCCGCCGAACTGCGCCTTGCCGCCGAGCGGCTGCTGGGTGACCAACGAGTACGGGCCGGTGCTCCGGGCGTGAATCTTGTCTTCCACCAGGTGGGCGAGTTTGAGCATGTAGATCACGCCGACGGTCACCGGGCGATCGAACTTCTCGCCAGTGCGGCCATCGTAGAGATCGACTCGGCCGTCGCGCGGCAGACCCGCCTCTTCGAGGAGATCGTTGATCTCGCTCTCCTCGGCGCCGTCGAACACCGGCGTCGCCACCTTGAAGTTGAGCCGCTGCGCCGCCCAGCCGAGGTGCGTTTCCAGCACCTGACCGAGGTTCATGCGGCTCGGCACACCGATCGGGTTCAGGATGATGTCAACCGACGTGCCATCCGGCAGGTAGGGCATGTCTTCCACCGGAACGATCCGGGAGATAACACCCTTGTTGCCGTGGCGACCGGCCATCTTGTCGCCCTCGGAGATCTTCCGCTTCTGGGCGATGCTGACGCGCACCATCTGATTGACGCCCGGCGGCAGTTCGTGATCCGGATTGTCGTCGCGCTTGAAGACCTTGACGTCGATCACCTTGCCGTGGACGCCGTGCGGCACCCGCAGCGAGGAATCCTTCACCTCGCGCGCCTTCTCACCGAAGATCGCGCGGAGCAAGCGCTCCTCGGCGCTCAGCTCGGTTTCACCGCGCGGAGTCACCTTGCCGACGAGGATGTCGTTCGGGCGAACCTCGGCGCCGATGCGGATGATGCCGTCCTCATCGAGGTCCTTCAGGCTGTCATCGCCGACGTTCGGGATATCGCGCGTGATTTCCTCGCTGCCGAGCTTGGTGTCGCGCGCCTCGGTTTCGTACTTTTCGATGTGGAGCGAGGTGAAGACATCGTCGGTCACCAGCCGCTCCGAGATCAGGATGGCGTCTTCGAAGTTGCCGCCTTCCCAGGGCATGAACGCGACCAGCACGTTCTGGCCGAGCGCGAGCTCGCCGTTCTCGGTCGAGGAGGAGTCGGCGATGATCGCGCCGGCTTCCACCCGCTCGCCCTTGACCACGATCGGCCGCTGGTTGATGCAGGTGTCCTGGTTCGAGCGGATGAACTTGCGCAGGTCGTAAATGCGCTCCTCACCGCTGTCCTCGAGGATGCGGATCTGCTTCGAGCTGGCGTAGGTAACCACACCGGCGAACTCGGCGCTGCGCACCTGGCCGGAGTCCTTCGCCGTCTTGTACTCGACACCGGTACCGATGATCGGCGAGCGCGGCCGCAGCAGCGGCACCGCCTGCTTCTGCATGTTCGCGCCCATGAGCGCGCGGTTGGCATCGTCGTGCTCGAGGAACGGGATCAGCGCCGTCGCCACCGACACCACCTGCTTCGGCGAAACATCCATGTAGTGGACGTTTTCGGCCGGCACGGACGGGAAGCGGTGACCATCGCCCGAGCGAACCACCACCGTCTCGGCGGTGATGCGGCCGAATTCATCGACCGGCGTGTTCGCCTGCGCGATGTGCAGCGTGCCTTCACGGTCGGCCGAGAGGTAATCGATGACATCGGTCGAAACCGGCTTGATGTCGATCGCGATAACCTTCGCCTTCTTCGCCGCGGCGATCAGCTCGGCAGTGATCTCCGCGCCTTCCTCGGCCAGGATTTCGCCCGTCTCCGGATCGGCGACCGGCTTGCGCACGAGCTGCCCGACCGGGTTGATCGTGATATCCGGATCGGCCAGGCGAATGCGCGACACGACCCGCCGGTAGGGCGTTTCGATGAAGCCGTATTCGTTGATCTTGCCGTAGCCGGCGAGCGAACCGATCAGACCGATGTTCGGCCCTTCCGGCGTCTCGATCGGGCAGATACGGCCGTAGTGCGACGTGTGCACATCGCGCACGTCGAAGCCGGCGCGATCGCGGCTCAGGCCACCCGGGCCGAGCGCAGAGAGGCGCCGCTTGTGGGTCAACTCGGAAAGCGGGTTCGTTTGATCCATGAACTGCGACAGCTGGCTGCCGCCGAAGAATTCACGGACCGCCGCCATCACCGGCCGCGTCGTGCTGATCAACGCCTGCGGCGTGATCGTCTCCTGATCCATGATCGTCATGCGCTCACGGATACCCCGCTCGAGGCGCTGGAAACCGGTGCGGACGTGCATCTGGATCAGTTCGCCGACCGCGCGGATGCGGCGATTGCCGAGGTGATCGATGTCATCGCCTTGCGACTTGCCGTTGGCGATGCGGATCATCTCGCGGATGATCTCGATCAGGTCCTCGTTGGTCAGGATGCGCGATTCGATCTCCTGCCCGGTCTTGGCATCCTCCGGGTGGAGGCGATTGTTCAGCTTGTAGCGACCAACCCGCGCCAGATCGTAACGCCGTTCATTGAAGAAGAAGTTCTCCAGCAGCAGGCGCGCGTTCTCCGGGTTCGGCGGATCGCCCGGGCGGAGGCGGCGGTAGAGCTCCATCAGCGCTTCGCGGCGCAGGTAGCTCATGCCATCCTTGGAGCGATCCTTGCGCTCATCCACCACCAGCTTCGCGACCGGATCCTTGTCGATGGTGCTCTGCAGGTAGTGGCGATCGGGATCGGTGTCGACATCCTCGAACAGCTCCTTGAGCTTCTCGTTGGTATCGATGCCGACGGCGCGGAGCAGGATCGTGACCGGCATCTTGCGCTTGCGATCGACCTTGACCGAAATCACGTCACGGTTCGAGATTTCGAACTCCAGCCAGGCGCCCCGGTTCGGGATCAGCTTGGCGGTCGAAACCAGCTTGTTGGTGACCGGATCGCGATCCTGCTCGAAGTAGACGCCCGGCGAGCGGACCAGCTGCGAAACGACGACGCGCTCGGCGCCGTTGATCACGAAGGTGCCGTCTTCGGTCATCCACGGGAAATCGCCGAGGAAAATCCCCTCGTCGCCCGTTTCCTTGATTTCTCCGGTTTCGAGCATCTCGAGCCGCGCCTTCACCCGCAGGGGGGCGGCGTAGGTGATATCGCGTTCGCGGCAGTACTGCTCGGCAACGCGCGGATCCTCTTCGGCGCGATCGCGAAGCTCGCCCTTCGGCATGCGCGTGTAGGGCGCCTCGAATTTCGGCTCCGAAATGTAGAGCGCCATTTTCTGGTGGTGATCGGTGATCGGTGAGATTTCCTTGAGAAGCTCCGCCAGGCCGCTCTTCACGAACCAGTCAAACGACGTCTTCTGAACCTCGATCAGTTCAGGCATCTCGAGCACGGTGGGAATGCTGGCAAAGGTCCGGCGCTCCACCCCCTGATTCGATTTGACCTGCATCTCGCCAAATCGGGGCGCCCCGCTTGCCGCTCCACCCTGCTTGATGTCGCTCGAAACCATCGACTGCTCCTCTACTGCTGATCCTGGCGTTGTTGCACGGTGTGATCGAGGCTGCTACCGTTCGTGCAGAACTGATTCAGCCGGATCACCCCCTGGCCCAACGCAGAGCCAGCCAACTCATTCTTTGCGCCACAGCGCAGCCGCGGAGATGTTCTGGAAACGCAGAAACGGGAGGCAGAATACTCCCCTCCCGGTGAAACTCGCTTCAGCGATAGTCAACCAGCACGTACAGTCCGTTCAACTTTGGATTTCGCGCCAAATGCGGCCCCGCGGGCCGCAACGCGAAAACGTATCATACCGAACCCGCTTACTTGTGTCAAGTAGCCTTGGCGTCTCTCTTTTCCATGGCTTCTCAATCGGCGTTTAGTTTACCGATTTGCGATGCCATCGAGGCGCAAGACATTGGTTTCGTCCCGATGGACGCCGTCGGTGCCGACGTGCTTTTCGCTGATTTCCGGGCCGTTCTTGATGACATGCACGAGGGCCATGGCGTGCCCGCGACCGAGATCGAAATCATCCTTCAACCACGCCACGATTTCACCAGCCCTGGTCTCCGCACCGTAACCACGCGCCTTCACCAGAACGAGAAACTCGTTCGGGGTCTTGCCCGTCTTCTTTTCGATGTTGTCGAGATACGCCTGGAACGACATTGTTCTCCCTCTTCAGCGCTTTCAGCATCGTACCTAAAGCAATGCAAGCCTAGCACGCAGTTCCTCGTGGCCCTCGTCGACTCCAATGGCGTTATGCTATAGTCTCTCGCGCGCCGGACGGAACAACCGGCTGATCCCCGATAGCTCAACGGTAGAGCGGCCGGCTGTTAACCGGTAGGTTCTTGGTTCGAATCCAAGTCGGGGAGCCGAATCGATGTAGTTTGACGACCGCCCTCGTGGCGGTCGTTCGCATTTCCGGCACAATAGCGGTGAGAACACGATCGATATCGCTCGGAAGGAGTCGCCGGTGACCAAGCTCCGATGGGGATTCAAAACCGCCCAGCAACACGCCACCTGGGAAGACATTCGCGCCCTCTGGCTGGAAGGCGATCAACAACCCGCCTTCGAGCACGCCTGGCTCTTCGATCACTTTGCCCCGGTCATCGGCAGCCTCGACGGCGATTGCATGGAGGGATACGCCCTCCTTGCCGCCCTCGCCGCCGAAACCAAACGGCTGCGGCTCGGC
>JADLGF010000125.1 GCA_020849415.1 Thermomicrobiales bacterium | reverse complement strand
GTGAACGGGCGGGACTTTCCGGTCGTTCAGGCCACGGTGCTGTTGATTGCCATCGCGTTCGTCTTCGGGAACCTGGTCACCGATCTGGTGCTGGTCTATCTCGATCCGCGCATTCGGCTCGAGTAGCGGCTGATGGGGGAGAAGAGCGTGGCCGAAGCGGCAACACGAACCAGATCGAACGAAGGTGAGCCGGTCAGTGCGTCGCGCGCAAGCGGATTGACCGGCGCCGAGCGCGAAAAGCACCGGAGCCACGCCCGGCGGGTGCTGCGGGAGCTGGTGCGCAACAAGTTTGCGCTCGCCGGCGCCTGCTATCTCCTGATCCTGGCTTTGCTGGCGATCTTCGCCCCCGTTGTCGCGCCCTACAGCCCCACCGATCAGAGCTTGCTCAATCGTCTCAGTCCACCGGGGGGCGAACACTGGCTCGGCACCGATGAACTCGGGCGGGATGAGCTTTCGCGCCTGATCTGGGGTGCGCGCACGTCGCTCTTCATCGCCCTGATCGGCACCACGGGCGGCGTCATCGTTGGTACGACCCTCGGCATGCTTTCCGGCTTTTTCGGGGGCTGGTTCGACATCCTGATCATGCGGCTGATCGACATCATGTTCGCGTTCCCGGGCATCCTGCTCGCGATCCTGATCGTCGCCGTGATGGGACCGGGCCTTTTCAACCTGATCGTGGCATTGACGATCTGGGGTACGCCGGCGCTGGCCCGCATCGTCCGTTCGAGTGTGCTCTCCCTGAAACAGGTCGAGTTCGTCGAGGCGTCGCGGGCGATCGGTTCGAGCGGTCCCCGGATCATGCTCCGCCACCTGCTCCCGAACTGCATCGCCCCGATCATCGTGTACGCCACCCTCGGCGTCGCCGGAGCGCTGCTGACCACCGCCGGTCTCGGCTTCCTCGGCATCGGCGTACAGCCGCCAACCTCGGAGTGGGGGGCCATGCTCAGCGTCGGCCGCTCCTACCTGCGCGAAACCCCCTGGCTGATGATCGTGCCGGGACTCGCGATTCTCTTCACGGTGATCTCCCTCAACCTCATCGGCGATGCCCTCCGCGATGCGCTCGATCCGCGCATCGGTCATTGATGATCGCCGTCGGCCCGTAGCGGCCCGAGTTCAGAAAGGAGTTCGACCCCGATCTCGTCCCCTCGTTCGAGCTGACACCACGTCGGCGGATGTAGACACGGAGGAACAGACTCATGACCAGAATCTCAAACGATCGCTTGCTCGACACCTCGCTCAACCGGCGCTCACTCCTCGCGATGACGAGCGCGGGTGTGGTTTTGCCGCACCTGATGAATCCGGCGCTCAGCTTCGCGCAGGAAGGCACCCCCGGCGGCTCGGCCACGCTCGTACTCGGCGCCAACCCGGCCTCGTGGGACCTCTCGACCTCGACCTGGATCACCTGGCAGGGGATCAACTTCCTTTACGATCGCCTGCTGAACTTCGACGAGAACGAAAACCTCACACCCGGCCTCGCCACCGAGTGGACCATCTCTGACGATGGTCTCGAGTACACGCTCAAACTTCGCGAGGGCGTGCAGTTCCACGACGGAACGCCGTTCAACGCGGAAGCGGTGCAGTTCAACATCCAGCGCCACATCGACAAGCCGGTCTCGGCCTTCAATGCGGCGTTCTCGGCGGTCGACCACGTTGACATCGTCGATGAGTACACGGTGAACATCGTGCTCGGCAATGTCCGCCCGGTCTTCATCTACGAGGCGCTTTCGCAGTGGGGCGCGCTGCAACTCAGCCCGACCTCATACGCCGCGCAGGATCCCGACAACTACGGCAACCCGCCGGTCGGCACTGGACCGTTCGTGTTCGATTCGTACGAACCCGGCAGCCAGATCGTATACAAGCGCAACGAGAACTACTGGGGCGGCGCACCGATGATCGAAGAGGTACGGGTGAAGATAATCCCCGAACCGGCGGTGCAACTGACCGAGATCGAAGCCGGCGCGGCCGACTGGATTCTTCTCAACCCGAAGGACGTCAGCACCGCTGAGGATATCGGGCTGGTGATCGAATCGAACATCACTCCCGGCGCCCACTTCGTCAGCCTGAACGTGTCGCGCGGCGTCACGAGCGAACTGGCGGTGCGCAAGGCGATCGCGCTCGCGATCGACCGCGACACCCTGATCGAGGCGCTGGCGTACGGCTATCCGGTCAAATCCCGGGCCGGTGTGAACGAAGCCTCCCGCTTCTACGACGAGTCGATCCCGATGGTTGAGTACAACCCGGATCAAGCGGGAAGCGTGCTCGACGAGGCGGGCTGGGTGCTCGGCAGCGACGGCGTCCGCGAGCGCAACGGCGAAAAGCTGGTCGTGAGCATCCTCTCGACCGACTTCGTCGACTGGGGTCTCTACAACCAGGCGATCCAGGAGCAGCTCAAGCAGATCGGCATCGACTCCACGATTACCTCGCTGGAGTGGAACGCCTACCTCGATCAGTGGCGCGAGAACCAGGGCGATTGGCAGGTGACCTACCACTCGCAAGGCTCGATCCAGGCTGCCATCGCGCCGATTCAGGCGTCGTGGGCGCCCTCCAACTTCTGGTCGATAACCCAGATCGACGACGCCACCGATCCCGAACTGATGGAGGTTGCCGAACGGCTCGAAGCGCTCAATCAGGAGTTCCTGACGGCCATCGACGAAACGCGCCAGAAGGAGATCGCCTCGGAAGCGCAGAGCCTGTTCCAGGAGTGGCAGCTGACCGTCTGGCTGTGGCACCCCGCGACGCTCGTGGCGCTCCAGCCGCGAGTGAAGGGGTACCGCTTGACCCACGCCGGCCGGGTGCTCGAACTGGACAAGGCGTACATCGAGGAATAACGCCGGTTTTACGCCCGAAGCGGGAGCGCCTGAATCGTTCGGGCGCTCCTGCCCGGGTTCCAGGCAGGGGGTGATTAGGTGGGCGATCAGCTGAAGTCGGACGGCGTGTCGTGGGGTGATTACGTTCGCGCCGAGCGCTTCCTGCCCTGGAACGCGGCGCGTCTCGCCTTTGAACTCGATGTCGAACCCCATTGGATCGGCGGCGGCGACCGGTTCTGGTACCGGGCCGAGCGCATCGATGGTGTCTGGTTCTTTGTCGTCGATACGGCCAGCGGTCATACCGAACCGGCCTTCGACCACGTTCGGTTGGCCGCAATCCTTTCCCGTACCACCGGCACTCCGTTCGACGCGGCGAAACTGCCGCTCGAGGCGATCGAGATCGGTGACGACGGCTCGCTCACCTTCGAGATCGAAGGGGCAAGTTGGCGATACGATCCGGCCTCAGACGCCCTCACATCGAATACGGCTGATGAAGCTGCGCCGAATGACGTGGTGCGATCGCCGGACGGCGCCTGGGATGCGTTCGTGCGCGGGCACGACCTCTGGATCCGGAAGGTTGAATCGGGTGAAGAACGCCAGCTGACGAATGACGGCGAGGAGCACTACGCCTACGGCGCCGGACTTGTCTCGCCGTTGACGACCGCCGGCATCGCTGAAGCTGATCTGCCATCGGTGGTTTGGTCGCCCGATAGCAGCCGCCTATTGACCGTTCGCATCGACGCGCGCAATGCGCTGTACCTGCACCTCGTGCAATCGGTGCCGAAAGATGGGTCGATCCGGCCCCGGCTCCACAGTTACGCCTACCCGTTGCCGGGCGACGAAACGACCCCGCTGGCCGAACTCTGGGCGTTCGATGCCGCCGCTGGAGGCGGCGTGAAGGTCGATCGCGAGCCGATCCAGCTTCTTTATTACGGTTCGCCGTTGCACAAGGATCACGTCTGGTGGAGTGCCGATGGACGCCGATTCCACCACCTCACCCGGGATCGCGGCTATCTC
>JADLGF010000124.1 GCA_020849415.1 Thermomicrobiales bacterium | reverse complement strand
TCGGCGATCTGATCGTCGATTTCATCCAGGCGAACGGCGGCCTGATCACAAAGGAAGACATGAAGGACCTCGATGTCGAGTGGGTCGATCCGATCGGGATCAGCTACCGCGACTACGAGGTATTCGGTCCGCCGGCGCCGTCGAGCGCGGTGCAGTGGCTGCAAACGCTGAAGCTCATGGAAGGCTTCGACACCCAGGCGATGGGCCACAACTCGGTCGATTACATCCACACGCTGATCGAGTGCGAGAAGCTGGCGATCGTCGACCGGATTCACTACAACGTCGATCCGCGCGTGACGATGACCTCCCTGCTCGATGAGCAGTACGTGGCCGGCCGGCGGGAACTGATCAGCGACAAACCGCTCAATTTTGACGGTGAGCGCTACCTGCGCACGATGAACATCGGCTCGTTGAAGCCCGGCGATCCGGGCCTCAAGGAGAGCACGACGCACTTCAACGTGCTCGACAGCGAGGGGAACGCGGTCTCGGTCACCCAGAGCCTCGGCGGCTTCGGCTGCGGCGTGGTGGTGCCGGGCGCGGGCTTCCTGCTCAACGACTTCATCTACTGGTTCGATATGGACGGCCCGAACGTGGTGGCGCCGCACAAGAAGAACGAGATGTGCCTCTCACCGGGCATGATCTTCAAGAACGGCAAGGTTTTCTCCTGCATCGGCACGCCGGGCAGCCACGGCATCATGGAAACGACGCCGCAGTTCATGAACAACATGATGGACTTTGGCATGAGCGTGCAGGCTGCTATCGAAGCGCCGCGCGTCCGCCCGCAGGAGGGCGTGCGCATGATCGCCGAGGGCCGGATTCCGGCCGACGTGATCGACGGGCTGACGAAGAAAGGTCACCTCGTGCAGACGACCCCCGACTTCTCGATGGCCTTCGGCGGCGCGCAGGGCGTGATGATCGATCCCGATACCGGCGCCTTCTCGGGCGGGGCCGATCCGCGCCGCGACGGCTACGCGATGGGCCTTTAGGAAGGCGGACCGATATGACGACGGTGGGATCGATTCGGGGAGATTTCCCGACCCTGGCCGAATGGCGGCATTTCAACTGCGGTGGTATGGCGCCGATGCCGAAGAGCGTGGGCGCGGAGCTGCTGCGCGTGCCGACCGAGGTGATCGCACACGGTCCGAACCGGCTGTTGATGCATGAGGAGGAGTTCCTCGGTATCGAAACGGCGCGGGAAAATCTGGCGCGATTCCTGGGGGCCGACGCGGATGAGATCGCCTTCACATTGCAGTTCTCGACGGCGGTCAACATCGTGGTCGAGGGGTTCGGCTGGAAAGAGGGCGATCACTTCATTGTCACCGACCAGGAGCATCCGGCCCTGCTGATTCCGTTGATGAACGCCGCCAGGCGGTTCGGATTGACCTACAGCCGGATACCGATCGCGGAAGATCCGGAGGAGATGCTGGCCAGCTTCGATGAGCTCTGGACTGACCGCACGCGACTGGTGGCGGTCAGTCACGTCACCACCGACAGCGGCACGCGCCTGCCGGTGAAGGAGATGACGCAGCGGGCGCACGATCGGGGCGCGAAGGTGCTCTACGACGGTGCGCACTCGGTCGGGCAGTTCGCGCTCGATCTGCACGATCTGAATTGCGATTTCTACACGCTGGTCGGGTACAAGTGGCTGCTCGGCCCGTACCCGTCAGCGGCGCTCTACATTCGCCGGGATCAGCTCGATGAGATCGAGGTGACCTGGAGTGGCAGTCGCGCCACCAAAGGTGGCAGCGTGACGATGGGGACCGAGGATATCGAGTGGATCGACGGCGCGCGCCGGTTTGAATACGGCGGGCAGACCTTCAGCTACCACACCGGCATGGTGGAGGGGATGAAGTACGTCGAGGCGCTCGGTATTGACAATGTTGAGCGGCACGCGCGCGATCTGACGACGCTGTTCCACCAGGGGCTGGCGGATATTCCGCAGGCGACGGTGATGAGCCCGAAGAATCCGGTGGAGGCGACCGGCATCTGCAGCGTAAAGCTGTCGAACCTGAGCGGCGTTGACTTCTCGAAGGCGCTGCGTGAACGCTGGAACGTGGTGCAGCGTCCCTCCCTGTGGGGAACGAGCGTGCGTTTCTCGCTCGCCTGCTTCATCGAGGAAGAGAACGTCAACGAATTGGTGGGGTATATCGCCACCCTGGCCCGTGAAGGCGCCTGAGACGGGATTGTAAGTTCCATTAGGCTCAAAGCCTGATGCCAGGGACGGGAAGGGGCTCCGCCCCTTGGGGGCGATACAGCCAATCCCAAGGGGCGGAGCCCCTTCCGTCTCTAGCCTATGGCTTTCAGCCATAGGGCCTTGCGGTCCAGCCTCAAACCAGCACTTTTCGATCAAGTTCAGATAAAAAGGGATAGCGCCTGACTTGCCGTTCTCTGGTTTGAGAAAGGGCCGGTTTGTCATCGCCAACGGGGATTTGTGCGATTATTCGACTATCTGATACGGCGACTTCCAGACCAATGTGTCCTGGAATCGAACGAGGAGTGAAACGAACGTGGGCGTTGCGAGTTTCGATGCGCTGACGGCTGACTATCTGAAGACCGTCATCGGCAAGAAGTGGTCGACCTTCGATGGTTGCACCGGCGCCTTCGTGGCGGAAATGGACTTCGGTACATCGCC
>JADLGF010000123.1 GCA_020849415.1 Thermomicrobiales bacterium | reverse complement strand
GGGCAGGGGTTCATTGCGCTGGCGCTGGCGATGCTCGGACGCTGGTCGCCTTGGCGGATTCTGGTCGGCGCGCTCCTCTTCGGGCTGCTTAAATCGGCCGGAATCGGCCTGCAGCTGGCGGGGATTGGCATCCGATCCGAGTTCCTCGGCATGCTGCCTTACCTCGGCATCGTGCTGGCGCTGATTTTCACGGCGGGCAAGATCGGCCTGCCGGCGGCGCTCGGGATTCCGTACGAGCGCGGCAAGCGCACCTGATCGATCCGGCTGCTACGATACGGCTGGCGGCGGGTGCATTGTCAGCGAACCGGTAGACGCCCCGCGAATGAACGAGGTGCTCCGATGAAGATCGTGAAACGTTTGGCCGGTATCGCGGCGATTCTGGCGCTCATGCTAGGCGCCGCTCCGATGGCGCTGCTCGCTCAGGATGCCACGCCTGTCCCCGCCTCGATCGAGCGGGCGGCGCTGGTCACTCCCTCCAGCCGCACCAATCAGGGGTGGGATCAGCAGGGCGCCGATGGCCTCGAAGCGGTCGGCGAAGAACGGGGCGTGTCGGTCGAGATCGCCGAGAACGGCGGTTACGATGACATCACCCCGATCCTGCGCGATCTCCAGGCCAACGGCAACGAGCTGATCATCTGCCACGCCAGCGGTTATCAGACGGTCTGTCCGGAATTCGCCGCGTCTAGCGGTATTCCGGTGGCGGTGATCGAGAATCCGGGCGCGGTGTCGCCGGGTCTTGTTTCCGATATTGAAACCCAGGCCCAGGAAGCGGCCTGGCTGGCCGGCTATCTCGCGGGCAAGACGACCCAGACCGGCACGGTGGCGATCATCGTTTCGGGCGAGCCGCCGACCTGGAACTTCATGTCGGTTGGGTTCGCCGAGGGTCTGCACGCCAGCCGGCCCGACGCGATTCTGCTATACAGCGTCATCGGTGAGGCGGCCTACGACGATGTCGCCGGCGGCAAGCGCGTCACCGAGCAGGCGCTCACGGCCGGGGCCGATATCGTTTTCGGCATGGGCGACGGTGCCTCGTTCGGCATGCTGCAGGCGGTGGTGGAGCACAACACCGACCTCGCCGAGGGCGAAGCGCGCGCCTGGTTCATTGATGTCATCGGCGACAAGCGCGCCGACTACGCCGATCACCTGCTGACCTCGGTCTACTTCGACTACACGGGCGTCTACAACCAGATGATCACCGATCTGGCGACGGGCGATTTCGGTCAGGTCTACACCATGACCGTCGCCAACGGCGGCGTCTACCTGCTCGAACTGCCGGAGTGGGTGGACGGCGCAGTGGTGGCCGATCTCGCCGATCAGGAGGCGAAGATCGTCGCCGGTGAGATTACGGTCTCCGCCATTGGCGACGCTTCCGGCATGCTCGCCCGCCTCGACGAACTCTTCCCCCGGTAATCGCGGAAAGGCGAACGAGGTCATGGCACGGACCTTCGATGCAATCGATGACGAACTCGGGCGGTGGCTGGAGGATCAGCCGGTCTACTTCGTCGGCACAGCGCCGTCTGGCACCGGTGGGCACGTCAACATCTCGCCGAAAGGAGCGCGGGGCACGTTCCGGGTGCTCGGTACGCATTCGGTGGCGTATCTCGATTTGATCGGGAGCGGCGTGGAAACGATCGCCCACCTGCGCGACAACGGCCGGATCGTGGTGATGTTCTGCGCCTTCAACGGCCCGCCCCGCGTCGTGCGCCTGCATGGCAGCGGCCGGACGATCCAGCAGTCGGACCCCGAGTTTGAATCCGCCCTGGACGGCTTTTCACCCGATCCCGAAACCCGCCGGCTGGTGCGATCGGTGATTCAGGTCGATATCACCCGGTTGTCGGTTTCTTGCGGGTTCGTCGTTCCGCAAATGGAATTCGTCGAGGAACGCGACGCCCTGCCCAAATGGAGCCAGAACCAGGAACGCCGCTGGGGTGAGAACTGGAAGGACGAGTACATCGTCGCCAATAACCTGAGCAGCATCGACGCGCTGCCCGGCCTCGATTCCCCCGGGGCGGAACAGACCGAAGAGCTTGTGCGTACGCGATCGAGCGAAGGTCGCGCGCTCTAGCCTGAACGGGGTCCGGGGCCGAGGGTTGGTTTCCTTATGTTGAAAACATAAGGCTAGAGACGGAAACGCCTCCGGCGTTTGGGTTGGTGGTGGGCAAACGCCGCGCCACCGACGACCCCAAGGGGCGGAGCCGCTTCTGTCCCCTGCCTGCGGAGTGCCGCTCCGCGCTAATAGATGGCTCAGTTCTGACGCGTTTTGCGAACTCGATCGGCGATACTGTTCAGGTGTAGACAACGAGTTTAGGCGAGGACAACGCTGAGTATGAGAGGTTATGAAACACCCGAAGATGTGGGACGTATTCCCCTCGCTCACTTGATGTGGGTAACGCTCGACGCATTGAAAGCCCTTGGGAATTCCGGGAGCAACCAGGAAATCAATCGAAAGGCAATTGATCTCCTGGATTTGTCGGAAGAGCAACAGAACCTCATGCACTCACGCGGTCGCATGACGAAAATCGAATACCGACTCTCTTGGGCAAGGAGTTATTTGAAAGCCGGAGGGGCTATCGACAACAGTTCGCGTGGAGTCTGGGCGGTTACTGACCAAGGTCTCACGATGCCGGTGTCTCGGATGGCTGATATTGTAGCCGCCGTTCGAGAGGACCACGTTCAGCGTCGCCTAAAGAAAGCAACCACGGTTTCTGCTCTGGTCGAAGATGAATCCGAAGACGAAGACTCGGCAGGTATCGTGGAGGAAATTGCTGCCGATATCGATTGGCAGACCGCCTTGTTGGATACGCTTCAGAGTATGTCTCCAGGCAGCTTTGAGAAACTCTGTCAGAGGATTCTCCGAGAATCCGGCTTCACAAGCGTCGAAGTCACTGGCAGAAGCGGAGATGGAGGAATCGACGGGGTTGGTGTGCTGCGCATTGCACTATTGAGTTTTCAGGTCTTCTTCCAGTGTAAGCGGTATCGGAACAGCGTCGGCTCTTCGGCAATACGAGACTTTCGTGGAGCAATGGTTGGACGTACGGACAAGGGCCTCTTTTTAACGACGGGTACATTTACTGCCGAAGCAAAGAAAGAGGCCGCTCGTGATGGCGCACCCGTTCTTGATCTCATAGACGGAGCTGATCTCTGCAACCTGCTTAAGGAACTAAAGCTCGGCGTGAAAACAAGAATGGTCGAAGAAACGATTATCGACGTGGAGTGGTTTGCGACTCTATAAACCTTATGTTGAAAACATAAGGCTGAAGACGGAAGCGGCTCCGCCGCTGTGCTTTGATGGTGGCGCGGAATCGCGTCATCAGCCAACCAAAGCGGCGGAGCCGCTTCCGTTCTCAGCCGTGGGCTTCAGCCTACGAGTCGCCGCCTATGGCCGCGACGGGAACTCAACCCAACGTCGCCTCGATGCGCGCCCGGATCGCTTCATCGAGGTCGACATGAACCTCTACCTCATCGGCCAGGGTGGTTTCACCGAGCAATTCGTGCGCGGCTTTCTTCTCCCACTCCTTGAGCGTCAGATTCATGAGCAATGAAACGAGTTCTCCCCGGTTCGTATCGAACACACGCAGCAGATCTTCAAGTGATTGAGAGACCGCCGCCGGTTCGGCATCGGCGAGATCGGGCAACGCCCGCAGATTGGTGTACTGCTCGCGTTTGACCCGGTTCAGCCGCTCCAGCACGAGCGCGTCCCGCTCCGAGAGGAGCGCGATCAGTCCGAGCACCGCCGGCGGCGCCTCACCGCCGTGGGCGGCGATCGTGTCGCGCACCAGCTTGGGGGCGCTCAGCAACTCATCGATCAGGAACTGGTAGTTGTCGAGCATGGACCTCGTCTTTAGCGGTACGGGCTGGCGAAGACCGGGTTCCCGGCCAGATTCAGATCCCAGACGATGTTGAAGGGATCACGGAAGGCGAAATCGGTTTCCGATTGCCCCACCACTTCGTACCCGCGCATCAGCGCCAGGCCCTTGATGCGGGTGAACGACGTGGCATCGACGCGCAGCGCGATGTGCTCGAGTAGCGCCCGGTCGATCCGGCCGCCGAGCCCGACCCGGTGCACCGCGAGGGTCAACGGGCCGTTTCGCAGGTAGCTGACATCGGCGCCGTCGTCGCCCTCGACCGCCCAATCGAAATCGGCGCCGAGCGCGAGTGACTCGTCGTTCTCCACCCGAACCCGGCCGATCACATCGAAGGCGAGGAAGCTGGCGTAGAACTCCTCGGCCTTGCGAAGGTTCGGCACGCGGAGCGCGAGGTGGTTGATTTCGGCGATGTTGAACGGCTTGTCGCGGGTTTCGGCCAACGCCTGCTCCCCGACCGGTGCGACGAGATCAGTCATCCGGTAATCCTCCTCATGGT
>JADLGF010000122.1 GCA_020849415.1 Thermomicrobiales bacterium | reverse complement strand
TCAGCCAGCCGTTCGGCGATCCGGTGGAAGCATCGCTGCCGCTCGGCGGAGCGGTCTTTCAACCCACGCTGTACGCGACGGCGATCGAACCGGGCGATCGGGTGCTGCTCTGCTCAGATCTGGTCGCCGCCGACCTTGCGAAACTGGCCACTGATTACCCGGCCCGCTTGCAGCATCGACTCTCGGCCATCATGCGGCTCGATCCGGAAGAAGCCGAACCGAAGCTACGTGAACTGCTTGGTACGGAGCGGGTCAACCTGTTGGCGGTCTACGCGCCGGCCGATCCACTGACCGAGGACGGCGATGTGCCGCAAACGGTCGTACGGAACGAACCCTCGATATCGTTCTCGTCGACCGCGCCGGCGAATCCGATGGTGACGCCCAACGTGGCGACCGGCGAGGCTCGCGCTCTCGCGGCCCAGGCGCCGGCGCCCGTGCTCGCCAGTGATGGTCCGGCTTCGATTGCGCCGCTTTCGGGTGATGTCTTCTCCCGGCACGTCCGGCAGAGCAGCGCGCTGCGGGAGTCGTTGCGCGTCTGGGTGCCGCGCGGTCCGTGGGAAGCGATCCCGCTCTGGAGCGTCGGGATGGTCATCCTCGTGCTGCTCGCATTCGGCGGCGGCGCACGCTGGTACCAGGCGGAGCAGAATCGCCAGAGTCAGGCCGATTCCTACCTCGCGGAAGCCGATCTTCAGCTCTCCACACTTGGCATCTCCAGCGATCAGGATGTCCTGCGGGCGCAGGTCGCGGCGGCCGAGGAAGCGCTGCTGCGTGCCCGGGAAAGCGGCGCCACCGAGGAAGAACTGGCCGAGCGGCAGGTGGCGCTGGTCGAGGGGCAGGACCGAATCAACGGCATCCTGCGCCTCGAGAATGTGGAACTCATTGGTCAAATCCCTGCCGACCTCGAAGAAAGCGGTACGCCGCAACTCGTGCGGGCCGGTGATCACATCTACCTGATCGACGGCACCGTCTACCGGCTGGATCGCGGCAACGGGCAGCTCATCCGGATGATCGAACCGAGCGTGAAAACCGATCGCGTCACGCCGGGGCCGATCATCGACGCCACATCCGAAGGTTCGATGCTGATCGCTACGGATGGCAAATCGATCTTCAAACTCATGGAAGGCGATCAGTGGGACGCGAAGCGGCTCGGCCTGCTGGAGCCGAACGCGCCGTGGCGGGTGACGGGCGTCGGCTCGTTCGGCGGCGCCTGGTACCTGCTCAATGGCGACGCCGGCAGCATCTTCCGCTTCAATCCGGAAACCCTCGATCAGGCGCCGACTGACTGGACCGAAGGCGCGTTTCGCAGCGAACTCTACGGATCGATCGATTTCGTCATCGACGGCTCGATCTACATCGTCACCAGTGACAATCGATTCGTTGTGTTCCACCGCGGCTCGGCTCAGGAACTCGAAAACCCGCCGGTGATCCAGAACCCGATCGCCATCTACGGCGGCATCGATACCGCCTACATCTGGGTGCTGGAGATGCGCGATGGCATCCCCACCATCCTGCGCATCGAGCGCAACACGTGGACAACGGTGACGTATCAGTTGCCGTTCGACTGGAACGACGGCGCCGGCCTCGATGATTTGGCCGATGTGCGCGACTTCGTCGTCCTGGAAAACCGCGGCGAGGTGATCCTGGTCACCGACACCCACATCTGGCAAGGCTTCCTTCCCCAGGCGTAGGCATGCGAGAATCCTGACGGATTGAGATTCGATCGTCTGGTGCGGGGAGCAATCGATGACGCGGCCCATCAAGATCGGCATCATGTTGCCGGAATCGGAACGTGAGATGGCCGGCGCCACCGCCGGGTGGCGTGATTTTCTGGCGATGGGCCAGACGATAGAGTCGCTTGGGTTCGATTCGCTGTGGTTCGCCGATCACCTGCTGATGCGGGTGGAGGGTCACGAACCGCAGGGCGCATGGGAATCGATGTCGATTCTCGCCGCGCTCGCCGCCTCCACCGAGCGCATCACGCTCGCGCCGTTCGTCGCTGCTACCGCCTACCGGAACCCCGCCCTGACCGCCAAGATCGCGGAAACGATCGACGAAATCAGCGGCGGTCGCTTCGTACTCGGTCTTGGCGCGGGGTGGGCGAAGCCGGAGTATGACGCGTTCGGCTACCCCTACGATCACCGTGCCGGCCGGTTCGAGGAGGCGATCCAGATCATTACCTCGCTGATTCGCACCGGAACGGCCAGCTTCGTCGGTGATTACTACTTCGCCCAGAACTGTGAATTGCGGCCGCGCGGTCCTCGACCCGAGGGACTGCCGATCATGATCGGCACCTTCGACGGTGAGCGGATGCTCCGGCTCTCCGCGCAGTTCGCCGACCACTGGAACGTCTGGGCCACCGTGACGGGCAACAGCGCCGCCAATGTGCCGGCGTTGCAGGCGAAGATGGACGACATTTGCCGCTCGATGGGGCGCGATCCGAAAACGCTGGAGCGGAGCGTGGCGGTGCTCGTCGATTTCGAAGGCGCTTATGGCCGGCCGGGGCAGGCGCACCCGTCGCTCGTCGGCACGCCGCGCGAGATCGCCGACGAGTTTCTCCGCTACGCCGATGCCGGCGTCGATCACCTGCAGGTTTATCCCGATCCCTGCACCATCGAAGGGTTCCAGCGGGTGGCCGAGGCGGTCGATCTGCTCGACGCCGAATCCTGAGGAGTACACTCACCGCATCCGGGCCGGTCAATCGAGGACCGGCCGATCACGCGGGAGTGATACCAATATGGCTCGCAACTCGACCCGGCCGTCATTCGAACGTTTCGCCGCTGTCCGGAGTTATCAATCGACTTTGGCATTTTCGCCCGATGGGTCGGAGATCGCCTATTCGGTCAATACCTCCGGTCAGTTCAACCTCTGGCGGCAACCGGTGGCTGGCGGGTTCCCGCGTCAGGTCACTCTCTTCGAGAACGAAACGGTGCGCAGCGTTGCCTGGTCGCCGGATGGTCAGCAGTTCGTCTTTTCTGCCGACAAGGATGGCGATGAATACACCGCGCCGCATCAGGTTTCGGTGCTGGGCGGCGAGCCGACCCGCCTCACCAATGAGCCTGAAGTCCAGTACGAGGTCAGTTCCGCCACGTATTCAGCTGACGGTCGGTTTCTTCACTACTCGGGCAACGATCGCGAACCGACCGAGCAGGATGTAATCGTCCGCGATCTCGCCACCGGGACGGAACGGCGCGTTCTGGCCGGGGGTGGGCTTTTCGAGGGGGGCGCCTTTTCACCCAACGGCCGGTACCTCTCGGCATTTGACGCGAGAAGCAACACCGATCTCGTCGCCCATGTCATCGATCTTGAAACCGGAGAATCGAAGCAGGTCGAGTGGGGCGAAGAAAACACCGTCAATGTTCCTGGCCCGTGGCTGCCGGACTCCTCGGGGTTTTACCTCCTGAGCAATAGCGGACGGGAGTTTCTCGGCGCCGGCATTTACGACCTGGCGACTGAATCGTTCCGGTGGGATATCACTCCCGATTGGGATATCGAGCATCTCGAGATCGAAGGATCACTGCTCGTTTGGTCCGTGAACGAGGACGGCCGTTCGGCTCTCCATGCTCGCGATCTCTCGACAAACGAGGTCGTGGATCTTCCGGAGATTCCGCTCGGAGTGATCCGAACCCTGGCGGTCGCCCCCGACGAGTCATCGATCGCCCTGCTGCTAGGCACGCCAACCCAGGCCGCGGAAATCTACGTGATCGATCGAGACGAGCTGGCAACGC
>JADLGF010000121.1 GCA_020849415.1 Thermomicrobiales bacterium | reverse complement strand
GTGCCCTGGGATATGAATCTCGCCTTCGGCGGATTTGGACCGGGTATGAACGCGCGACCCGGCACGGACCAGCCTGGCCAAGGCTCCGGCGGGCCGTTTGATCCCAACACCGCGCGGCCAGACGGCGCAACCGGCACGCCTGGGGCGTTCCCCATGCCGCCGGACGGCGCGACCGATGATGCCGAGGCTTTTGAGTTTCCCGCCGACGCCACGCCGGGTGGCGAGGCATTCCCGGCGAACGGCCGGGGTGAGGGATTCGGCGGTCGGACCAACCCGCTCGTTCAGCGCTTCAATGCGAACGCGGAGTTTGCCGCCCGCTACGAAGCGTCCACCGAGACGCTCAGGAGTTCGCTCTTCGAACGTGGAGTGGCCGGGGAGATTCTGGAGCGCCGCGCCGCGGTTCTGACGACATACGCCCTCGACCTGGTCGATCAGATTACGATCACGAGCGAAGCGGAAGCGATTCAAAACTCGATCACGGGAGTGTGATGACGCCGCCGGTGCGAGTCGTGGTCGTCGATGACGAAGAGAATATTGCCTTCCTCGTCGCGAGCGCGCTTCGCCTGGCCGGGATGGAACCGGCCATCGCCGCCTCGGGAAGTGAGGCGGTGCGGATGGCGCGGGAGATCAGGCCGGACGCCATGGTGCTGGACATCATGCTGCCTGACTACGACGGCTTCGAAGTGCTCCGGCGCCTGCGTGACCGCGGTCACACCTTTCCGGTTGTCTTCCTGACCGCCCGGGGAGATAGCCGCGATCGGGTTCGCGGTCTGCGCGACGGTGGCGATGACTACGTGGTGAAGCCGTTCGATGTCGCCGAACTCGTGGCCCGGGTGGAGTTGCGGTTGAAGCGGACCGAGAATCCGACCGACGACGTTCGTCTGCGCGTGGCCGATCTCGAACTCGATATGGACCAGCACACCGTCTACCGAGCCGGTCACCAGCTGCACCTTTCACCGACCGAGTTCAAACTGCTCTACGTCCTGCTGGTCAACGCGGGACGGGTATTGCCTCGGCAGCAATTGCTCGATCAGGTCTGGAGTTACGGCTTCGATGGAGAACCGGCCATTGTCGACACCTACATCAGCTACCTGCGCAAGAAGATCGATGCCTACGAACCGGCGCTCATCCACACGGTGCGCGGGGTTGGCTTCACGCTGAAAGTGTTGGAATGAGCCTGCGCGTCCGGCTCCTGATCGTGGCGGTGCTTTTGGCCGCGACCTACGCGGTCGCCGCGGTCGTCATCGTGCGCAGCCAACAGACCCTGATGATCGACCAGATCGACGACCAGCTTTCGGTGCTCCCGCCTCTTGCGCAGCCTCGGCCGGGACCCCGACCGGTCGACGAAATCCAGAATGAGAACGGCCCCGATGAGGAAACCACCTACTCCGAGATTTACATGGGGCGGGTTGCCGCTGATGGAACCACCGCCGTTCTCTTCGCCGGTTCCCTCCTGAGCGGCTCGCCGGATATCGCGGCGGCAGTCGAGGAGACGGAGGGGGCCGCCGGGATCACCACGATCGGCTCGACTGACTCCCGGCAGAGATTTCGGGCCCGGGTGGTGCCGGAACCGTCTGGAGGATGGCTGGTTTCAACCCGATCGCTCAGCCACGTCGATGAGGCGATCGCCGGTTTGAGACGGACCCTGATCATCGGCGGGGTAGTCGCAATGGCCGTTCTCGGTTTGGCAATGTTCTGGGTGCAGCGTCTTGGGCTCCGGCCGATCGCGGATGTCACCCGGGCCGCCGAGGCGATTACCGCCGGTGATCGGTCATTGCGAGTCAAGGTCGGCAGAACGGGGACCGAGGCCGCCAAATTGTCCGAATCATTCAACCTCATGCTCGACGAACGTGACGCCGCCGAGACCCGCGTGCGCCAGTTCGTTGCCGACGCATCGCACGAATTGCGGACGCCCCTCACCACCATTCGGGGCTACCTTGCCCTCTACGAGCGGGGGGCGTTCGAGAACGACGCCCAGATCAACGATGCCATGCGCCGGCTTGGCGCCGAGTCGGAGCGAATGTCGGCGTTGGTTGAAGACCTGCTGGCGCTGGCCAGTCTCGACGAAGGCCGTCCCCTTTCGATCGAGGCGGTGGAAATGGGCCGGCTCCTGCATGATGCCGGCATGGACGCCGGCGCCATCCAGCCCGCCCGTCCGATCACAATCGATGCGCCCAAGCGGGAGCCGGTCGTCTTCGGCGATCGTGCCCTGCTCGCCCAGCTGGTGGGCATCCTGGTCTCCAACGCACTCGCGCACACGCCGGTTTCCGCTGCGATATCGCTCTCAGCCGCGGTGAAAGGTTCGAACGCCGTCATCTCGGTTGCGGATCGCGGCCGGGGGTTGGAGCCGGAGGCCGCGGCAAAGGTGTTCGATCGCTTCTGGCGAGCGGAAGAAGGCCGATCGCGCGCCCGGACACCGGGTGTCGGCGGCCGATCGGGGCTCGGTCTGGCGATCGCCCGCTCGATTGTGGAAGCACACGGAGGCGTCATCACGCTCGAATCGGCCACCGGTGTCGGCAGCGTCTTTACGGTCACGCTGCCGCTCGGCAACGATCCCGCGTTGGATGGCGAATCCTCCGACTCGCCCGTTGCCTAATCGCTGACCTGGAGGTCGTCGGGGAAGGTGTCCTGTTCGGGGTGGTGGTAGTGGAGTCGGCGGCGGATGGTGCTGGTGATGATGCCGGTGCGGGGCGCGAAGAGGAAGGCGACCAGAAAGATGGTGGTCGCGACCAGCACGATCGACGCGCCGCTGGCGATGCCGGCGTGGTAGGAGATCGTCAGGCCGATCCAGCCTGACAACGCGCCGATCAACGCGGAGAGCCCGATCATCACCTTGAGCCGGTCAGTGAGGAGCCGGGCGGTGGCGGCGGGCGTGACGAGCATCGCCAGCACCAGCACGTTTCCGACGGTCTGCAGCGAGATCACGATCGCCAGCGAGAGAATGATCAGGAAGAGTTGATCGTAGCGCCAGAGCTTGAGGCCGGTCGCCCGGGCAAAGGTGCGATCGAAGGCGACGGTGGTCAACTCGCGTCGGAAGAGGATCACCACCGCCAGCACGAAAAGCCCGACCAGCGCCGTCAGCAGCAAATCCTCCCGGCTGACCCCGAGGATCGAGCCGAGCAGGAAGCTGTTGAGATCGCGCGTGTAGGTGCGTTGCGCCGAGATGAGCGCGATACCGAGCGCGAAGGCGCCGGCGAAGAAGACACCAATGGCGGTGTCGTTCGAAAGCCGGGTCGATTGCGAGACCGCGCCAATGCCGAGCGAAACGATCACGGCGGCGATCAGCGCCCCGACCAGGAAGTTGCCGCCGGTGAGGAAGGCGATCACCACGCCGGGAAACACCGCGTGCGCCATCGCGTCGCCCATGAAGGCGAGCCCGCGCAGGGTGACGAACACGCCCGTGACACCGCAGATGACGCCGACCATCAGGATCGCCAGGTAGGCGTGCTGCATGAAGGTGTGGCGAACCGGATCAACGAGCCAATCGATCATGACCGGCTCCCGGCGAGATCAGGCAACCCGCCGCCGAAGCACGACAGCAGATTCTCGGCAGTCATCACCACGTCGGGCGGACCGTCGGCGACGATCCGGCGACGGATCAGCACGATCCGGGTTGAGGAGCGGTGCGCCTGGGCGAGATCGTGGGTGGCGTAGATGATCGTTTTGCCTTCCTCGCGCAGTTTGCCGAAGAGTTCGATCAGCATGTCCTGCGTCGGGACATCGACCCCGGTGAAGGGCTCGTCGAGCAGGTAAAAGTCGCCCTCCTGCATCAGCGCGCGGGCGAGGAAGACGCGCTGCTGCTGACCGCCCGAGAGCGCGCCGATCTGGTGCGGCGCGCTATTGCGCATCCCGACCCGCTCCAGCGCGTCGAGCGCGATCGCCTCGTCGGCACGGGAGAAGGGGCGGAAGCGGCTGCGCTTGGTGCGGAGCGCCATCAGGGCGACATCGAGCACGCTGACCGGAAAGGTCCAATCGACGCTGCTCCGCTGCGGCACATAGACCGCCCGGGCCTTGCCGCCATCCGCGCCGGGACCGAACGAAACGCTGCCGTGCGTCGGCGGGATCATTCCGGCGATGCAGCGGAGCAGGGTGCTCTTGCCGGCGCCGTTCGGTCCCAGCAGGCCGACCGTTTCACCGGCCGAAAAGGAGAGCGAAATATCCTCAAGGGCCGGACGTTCCTCGAAGTGAACGCCCAGCCGCTCGACGGTCAGGATCGTTGAATTGGGGGTAACCGGTTCGATCAATGCGTTGACTCAGTCCGCGATCAGGGCTTTGACGATGACCCGCGTGTCGTAGCGCATCAGGCCGATGTAGGTGTCAGCGCCGGAGCCGGACTCACCGAGCGTATCGGTAAAGAGTGTGGCGACGACCTGGATGCCGGCCTGCGCGGCGAGTTGTTCGGCCAGGGCCGGGTTGACCGTATTCTCCGCGAAGATCGCGGTCACGTTTTCCCGCTCGATCACTTCGAGCAGGGCGGCGATTTCCTGCGCCGACGGTTCAGCCTCGACCGACATCCCGGGAATCACCGTGCCGACGATCGTCAGGCCGTACCGGTCGGCGAAATAGCCGAGCGCCTCGTGATTGGTGACGATGACGCGGCGATCCTCGGGAATGAGCGCGATCCGCTCGGCGATCTGGCCGTCGAGCGCGGTCAGCTCGGCCTGATAGGCGGCGAGCCGCCCGGCGTAGCCGTCGGCACCGTCCGGATCGGCCCCGGTCAGGCCGGCGGCGATGTTCGCCGCCATCTGGGCGGTGCGGGTGGGATCGAACCAGACGTGCGGATCGCCCTCTCCGTGGTGATGGCCATCGTCGTCCTCGTGGTCGTCTTCTTCGTGGTCGTGATCATCTTCATCGCTGTGGAAGTCGGCGATGCTGATGCCATCGGTGACGGTAACCACGGTGAAATCGCCGTCGGCGTTTTCGAGAATCGTCTCGGCCCAGGCGTCGAGTTCGAGTCCGTGCACGAAGACGACGGCAGCGTCATCGACCATGGCGATGTCCTGCGGCGCCGGCTCGAAGCTGTGGGGATCGGCGTTGGCGGGGAGGATCGTGCGCACCTCGACCCGGCCGCCGCCGATCTGGCTGACGAGATCGCCGATTATCCCGGTGGTGGCGACCACCACGAGCGGCCCGCCATCGCGCTCCGCGATTTCAGGCAGCGGTTGCAGCTCCGGGAACTCTGGGAAAACGAAGTCGGGCGTCTGGGCGCGCACGCCGAGGCGCGGGCCGGCGGCGGCAAACGCGGCGGCGCCGATCAGGAAAGCTCGCCGGTGGGTCAGGAAACGGGTCCGAGTCGACATCGCGTGTTCACTCCGGGATCGGGGCTTGGGAAATCGGGTGATCGATCACCCGATCGATGCGACGCTCAGGCTAGCACCGGTTGATACATTGTGTCAATTGGGAGTCGACGCGCAATCGGGGCAGGCGCCGAACACCTCGAGGTGATGGCCATCGATCCGGAAGTGGGTTTCGGCGCGGAGATCATCGACGATCTGATCGACCGGACAGGCGGTGAAGGACACCGTCGTGCCGCAACCGGAGCAGACCAGGTGGTGGCGGTGCCCCGGCTCGCCGGTGACGTATGCGGGGTGACCGCCCGGCTGGAGAATGCGGTTGCAGAAATCGAGCGAGGCGAGGAGTTCGAGTGTCCGGTACACGGTCGCCCGGCCGGCGGCCGGCACCTCGGCCACGATCTGCTCGGCGGTGAAGGGGCGCTCATGACCCAGCACTGCGTCGATGACGGCGCGGCGTGGCGTGGTGATGCGGTGTCCGTGGCTCGAAAGCGTCTGGACAATCGATTCGGTTGAAAGTTGAGTGCCGGACACGCCGTTTATTCCTGTAGAGTTGCCGGAGCGATCCGTTCGCCCGCAATTGATGCATTGTATCATTCCGGGCTCCGTCGAGTTGTGACAGGAGAAACGATCAGATGGCCAAAGCCGCCGCCTCGAAACGACCGATCACCGCCGAAGATCTCTTCAACATCCCGATCGTCAGCGATCCACGTCTCTCGCCCGATGGCAAGCAGGTCGCCTACGTGGTGACGCGGCTCTGCAAGGAGTCGGATGCCTACAAGGCGGCGATCTGGGTGGCGCCGCTCAGTGGCGGCAACGGCGTGCAGCTGACCAGCGGCAATCACCGCGACGGTGCGCCGCGTTGGTCGCCGGACGGCTCGACCATCGCCTTCACCTCCAACCGGACGGGACTCGCCCCACTCGACAAGGAAGGGAAGCCGGTCGAGGCGACCGGCAAGAAGTCGCCGCCGCAGGTCTGGACAATTGCCCTTGGCGGCGGTGAGGCGCGGCAGGTGACGCGCCAGCAATTCGGCGCTTCGTCCCCGGAGTGGAGCCCGGATGGCCGCACGCTCGCCTTCCTGAGCGCCACCGAACCGGCCGGCGAGCCGGGCGTTCCGGAGCCGGCGCACCAGAAGATCGCCGACGAGCGGGTGCTCACGAAGATGAGCTACCGCTTCGATGGTCGCGGTTTCATCGAGCGCTACACGCACTTGTTCACGATTCCGGCGACCGGCGGCACCGCTACCCAGCTCACCTTCGGTGATTGCGAGGATGGCGGGATCGCCTGGAGTCCGGATGGGCGCACGATCGCGTTCGTCTCGCTGCGCCACGAATCCCGCGATGCGGAACGCTACACCCTCGTCTACACGGTGCCGGCCGCCGGCGGCGAGGTGAAATGCCTCACCCCCGGCGAGTACGACTTCGATCAGATCAGCTGGAGTCCGGACGGTACGCGCATGGTCGCGGTCGGCAACGATGATGTCGTGGCGCGTGGCGCGAAGAACGACCTCCTTTGGACCGTTAGCGCCTCGGGTGGTGACCCGACGCCGATCACGCGCGGTTGGGAGCTCTCGGTCGGCGACGCCGGCATGAGCGATGTCTTCATGGGCGGCGATCACCGTCCACAGTGGCTGGACGACGGCAACGTGCTGGTGCTGGCGTCGAGCCGGGGTGCCACGAATGCCTACCGGATCGATCTCGGCAGGAAGAAGGCCAGCCAGGTGACGTCCGGCACCCGGCGGGTGGCGGCAATCAGCGCCAACGCCGGCGGCGGGGAGATCGTCTACAACGTCGGCGAATCGGATCAACCGTTCGAACTCCATGCCTCCAAGGCCACCGGTCGCGGCGAGCGCAAGCTGACCGATCAGAGCGCCGCCTTCACCGGCGCGGTCTGGCTCTCGCCGGCAGAGGAGATCACCTTCACCTCGCAGGCGGGTGACCGGGAAATCCAGGGCTGGGTGCTGAAGCCGTACGGGTTCAAGAAGAAGGTGAAATACCCACTGATTGTGCAGATTCACGGCGGACCCCACGCCATGTACGGCAACGCGCTCTTCCATGAGATGCAGCTGATGGCGGCGCGCGGCTATGCGGTGCTCTTCACCAATCCGCGGGGATCGTCCGGCTACGGTGAGGAATTCACCGGTTGCACGCGCGAGCGCTGGGGCGAGAGCGACATGCCCGACGTTATGGGTGGGCTCGACGCGGCGCTGAAGCTCGGCTTCATCGATGAATCGCGGCTGGGCGTGACCGGAGGCAGCTACGGCGGCTACCTGACCAACTGGATCATCGGCCATACCGATCGCTTCAAGGCGGCGGTGACCCAGCGCTGTGTCTCGAACTTCTACTCGATGATCGGCACAAGCGATATCGGCTTCAATTTCGCCGTCTACGAATCGGGTGGCACGCCGTGGGCCGACACCGACAAGCTCCTGAAGCACTCACCGATCAGCTACGTGGAGGCCATGACCACGCCGCTCCTGATCATCCACAACGAGCAGGATTTGCGCTGTCCGATCGAGCAGGCTGAGCAGCTCTACATGTTCCTGAAGATGCTGAAGCGGGACGTGGCGATGGTGCGCATTCCGGACGAGGACCACAACCTCTCCCGCACCGGCACCCCCAGCCGCCGGCTGGCCCGCCTCCACCACATGATCGCCTGGTTCGATACGCACCTTTAGGCGTGAGGCGTGAGGCGTGAGGCGTGAGGTGTGAGGCCAGGGCAGGGAACCGCCTACCTCAGCGGCGGAGTCGCTTCCGTGCTCAGGCGCAGGCTTCGAGCCTGCGCAACGCTTCCGTCCAACGTGAACATACCGGCAAATCCCTTTCCGCTACCATTGGACCTGGAACGCTGCAGCTAACACCCAGGAGGCGCGGGGAGTGGGAGAGCGGATCGGAACGAACGGCCTGATTCGCGGCCTCGGACTCCTCGTCCTGCTCCTCGCCCTGCTGACACCGGCGTTTACCCCGCCGGTGTCTGCGCAATCGTCCGATCCGGTGGTCTGGACCCGGTTCGATGTCGATCTCGACGTTCAGCCCGACGGGACGGTGCACGTCACTGAAACGCAGGAGATTCGCTTCACCGGCGGACCCTTCCGCTACGGATTTGCGGAGATTCCGCTCAGCCGGGTTGATGATCTCGACAATGTGGTCGTCACGGAAATCGATGACAACGGCAACCGGACGGCCTACGAACAGGTGCGCGACGCGCGGAGTGCCGATCCCGGCACTTATTCGATCAGCGAGCAGGGCGGGATGCTCTCGATCGAGTTTCAGTTCGATCGAGCCCGGGACGAATCACGCACGTTCGTGCTCGAATACGACCTGACCGGCGCCATTCGCGTCTACGACGAACTCGATCCGCCCAATTTACAGCTTTGGTGGACCGCCATCGCGGCTGAAACGACCGAAACCGCGCCGGTTCGCTCGGCGACGGTCACGGTCACGCTACCGGAACCGGTCGATGTTTCCGAGGTGATCATCCTCGCGGAAGATGGCACGGTGGCGGCCGCCCCCGATGCGTACACGGATGACGGTCGCACCTTCACGTGGCGCGCCTCGAACCTGCGCAGCGGTCAGGAACTCGAGGCTCGGGTGCAATTCCCGGACATTCTCGATGTCGAAAAACCGGCCTGGCAGGTGGCGGACGACGCCCGGCGCGAAGCGGCCGAGCGGAAAGCGGAGCGGGACAGCCTCTACAACCTCATCCTCGGCGCGATCGGGGTCTTTCTCGCGATCGTCGGTTCGATCCTGCTCTACGGTCTCTGGTACACCAGAGGGCGCGATCCTCAGGTCGGGCTGGTAGCGAGCTTCCTGCCGCAACCGCCGGACGATTCACCGCCCGGCACGGTCGGAACGCTGGTGGATGAGTACGCGGAGCAGCGGGATCTCGTTGCTACCATGATGGACCTGAGCCGGCGCGGCATTCTTCGCGTGGAAGACATGAGTTCCGGCGTCCGGCCCGATCTCAAACTGACCCTGCTGACGCCCGACGCCCCGATGAGCCAGCTCGAAAAGGCGTTGCTGACCGACCTGTTCAATAACGATCTCGCCGCAGACAGGAGCGTCAATGTCGGCGAGGGGACACTCGATCACCCTGATCAGGTGCTCAACGGCCTCTACGGCGATCTGGTGCAGCGGGGGTATTACACCCGTTCGCCCGACATCACGCGCACCATTTACCGGCGGCGCGGGACGATCGTGGCCGCGGCCGCCGCGATCCTCTTCTGCGTCGCGTTCACCGAGATTCGGGTCGGGCTGATCTTCCTGCCGTTCCTGATCCTCGGGTTGCTGGGACTGGTGTTGCGCTGGCAATCACGCTATATGCCGCGCCGGACCGAGGCGGGCGCGGACGCCGCCGCGAAGTGGCGCGCCTTCCGCACCTATCTCACCGACATCCAGAAGTACGAAAAGCTGGAGGAATCAGCGGCTGTCTTCGACAAGTACCTGCCGTACGCAATCGCCTTCGGGATCGAGAAGAGTTGGGTCGAGAAGTTCGCGCGGGCCAGAACGCTCGCGCCCGGTTGGCTCGGACCCGGCGGCACGGTGATCGTGATGAACGACCGCGGGGGCCGGGGCGGATCGGGCAGCGACCTGCCGCGGACGCCGGGCGGCGGTCTCTTCGATTGGATGGAGCCGAACCGGGGTGATTCTCCCGGCGGATCGGGCAATCGCGGCGGCTCCGGCGGTGGATTGCAGGATTGGAGCGATCGCAGCGCACGCGGCCTACAGGGTTCGAGTGACTCGCTGGTCGATATGCTCAATTCCGCGGGCAAGGTTTTTGGCGGCTTCAGCGGGGGTGGTGGCAGCCGACGGAGCACCGGCTCGTTCGGCAGCTCCCGGTCGAGCGGCGGTGGCGGTCGCAGTTTCTCCGGCGGCGGCAGCCGGGGTGGCGGTGGCGGAGGGGGTCGTCGCGGGTTCGGGTAGCGGATTATCTCGCGATACAATTGTGATCGGGTTCTGGTGAATCGAAGCGCTGGACTGGCAACGTTGCGCCGGTCAGGGGTTCACAGTCGCGCGGAGGAGCGCCATGAGCGAACAACAGGCAGGTGGACCGCCGATCGGCGGGGTGGGTCAGCGTGGTCTGCTGAACGGCTGGGTGC
>JADLGF010000120.1 GCA_020849415.1 Thermomicrobiales bacterium | reverse complement strand
GATTTTCAGGAGGCCGTCGCCTCCCTGATCGATCCCGTGGCGCCGTTGGACGAGGAGGAGTAGTTCGATGCGGCATCAGAAGGCCGGCCGCAAGTTCGGGCGGAACGCCGCTCAGCGAAACGCGATGCTTCGCCAGCTCTCGATCGCGATGATCCTGCACGAGCGGATCACCACGACCGAGTCGAAGGCGAAGGAACTTCGTCCGATCGTTGAAAAGCTCGTCACGATTGCGCGCCAGGACACGCCGGCCAACCGTCACCTGGTCAAGAGCCGGCTCGATAACGATCTGGCCACCGCCAAGCTGTTCGAGGTGATCGCGCCCCGGTTCGAGGCGGCTCCGGGTGGATACACCCGCATCGCCCGGCTCGGCACCCGCCGCGGTGACGCCGCGACGCTGGCGCTGATCGAGTTCGTTGACTAGTTCGGTTCGTGAGTGACTGAGCGCGCAAACGCCGGTGCACTCAAGCTCGTGGTCAGTTACGACGGCGCCGGGTTCGCCGGCTCCCAACGCCAGTTGGGGCAGCGGACGGTGCAGGAAGAACTGGAACGGGCGCTCTCGATCCTCGCGGGGGATTCGGGCCAGCGAGTACCGGTGGTGCTGGCGGGTCGGACTGATGCGGGGGTTCACGCGGCCGGGCAGGTGGCAAGCGCCACCGATATCCGGCCCGATCTCGCGGAAGCGCGGCTCGTACGCGCAATCAACGCTCAGCTTGAGCCCGATTGCGCGGTTGTTTCGGTCGAACGGGTGGACGCCAAGTTCCACGCCCGTTTCGACGCGAAATGGCGGGAGTACCGCTTTCGCATCTGGTCCGGGGCGGCGCAACCGCTGGTTCGGGACCGCACGTGGCAACGGCGAGGCTCGCTCGATCTCGACACAATGTCGGATGCGGCGGCCAGGCTGATCGGACGACACGATTTCGCGTCGTTCGCCGGAGGCGGGGAGGGGATGCCCTGGTCGCCCCGGCAAAGCACCGAGCGGGGTACGATCCGCACGGTGATGATCAGTGAAATCCGGCAGTTGGCCCCCTGGTGGGGATACGCGCCGGACGGAACGCTGATCGAGCACCGGATCGTGGCGGATGGATTCCTGCCCCGGATGGTGCGCAACATCGCCGGCGCGCTGGTGTCGATCGGGCAGGGGCGGCAGGCGAGCGAATGGATCGACGCGTTGCTCGAAGGCCGCAATCGCGCTCTGGCCGGGGAAACAGCGCCGCCGCAGGGGCTGACGCTCTGGCGGGTGGGATACGAGAACGATTCGCCGGATGACGGCGTGTAACAGGTAAAGCGAGGAGTTCCGAATGGATCGGAAAACGTTTCAACCCAAGCCCGCCGAGGTCGAACGCGATTGGTTCGTGATCGATGCCGAGGGCAAAACGCTCGGCCGGATCGCCAGCGTGATCGCGCACACCCTGCGGGGCAAGCACAAGCCGACCTACGCCAATCACGTCGATGTCGGTGACTTCGTCATCGTCGTCAACGCCGAGAAGGTCGTGCTCACCGGCAACAAGGAAACCCAGAAGGTTTACCACCGGCACTCGCAGTACCCGAGCGGTCTCCGCACGGTCACCGTGAAAGAACAGCGCCAGAATCACCCGGACCGGATCATCCGGAACGCGGTTCGTGGCATGCTTCCCAAGAACGTGCTCGGCGAGGCGCAATTCAAGAAGCTCAAGGTGTACGCCGGTCCTGAGCATCCGCACACGTCGCAGAAGCCGAAAGATCTGGCCGTCTAGGCTGAATGTCCGTCCCGGCCCCTGATGGATCCGGGCGAGAACGGTGAGGGAAACCGTGGAAAAAGCTCGGTATCATTTCGCAGTGGGCCGTCGGAAATCGGCCGTGGCGCGCGTTCGGCTCTACCCGGGCAGCGGCGCGATCATCGTCAATGGCAAGCCGGCCAAGGATTACTTTGGCGGCCGCCTGATTCATCAGGTTGTCATCAATCAGCCGCTGGCCCTGACCGGCACCGGTGATCGCTTCGATGTGCATGTGCGCGTTGTGGGCGGCGGCACCACCGGCCAGGCCGAGGCGACCCGGCATGGCATCTCGCGCGCGCTCTGCAAGTACGATGAAGAGTTGCGCCCGGTCGTGAAGCGCGCCGGACTCCTGACGCGCGATGCGCGGGTCAAGGAGCGCAAAAAGGTCGGCCTCAAGCGCGCCCGCAAGGCGCCTCAGTACACGAAGCGCTAATCAGCTTCGTTCGCTGATCGAGCAGAACCAGGAACGGACCATGCGGCTCGCCGCGT
The DNA here is from genome assembly GCA_020849415.1 of Thermomicrobiales bacterium. Taxonomy (GTDB): domain Bacteria; phylum Chloroflexota; class Chloroflexia; order Thermomicrobiales; family UBA6265; genus JADLGF01. Next base: position 1,892 of record JADLGF010000120.1, on the reverse strand, counting down.
GGTCCGTTTTTTTGTCGTGGAAGACCACACTGTTACAATTGGACCGATGGTCTGACGAGATCGATTCGCTCAAAGCAACGTGCGGGCGGAGTACGCCCCGACACCGGCGTCGATCGCATTGCAGACCTGATCGCCGATAGCCGCCCTGATTCGAGGCGGACGATCGAACCGAGGGAGTAGCAGACGATGACTTCCCCCCGCATGTCCCGCCGCACCACGCTCGCCGGAGGCGCCGCGCTCGCGCTCGGCGGCTCGATGCTCCGCTTCGAGTCCGGTTCCGCGCAGGCCACCTGGCCGAGTGGCACCCTGCAGATCATGGCGCCGGCCGCTCCGGGCGGCGGCTGGGATGGCACGGCCCGCGAGATTCAGCGCGTGCTCACCGAGGGCGGCCTTGTTTCGGACGTTGAGGTGTTCAACGTTGAAGGCGCCGGCGGCACGATCGGCCTGGCCGAACTCGTCAGCGAACACGCCGGCGACGAGAACATGCTGATGGTGATGGGCCTGGTGATGATCGGCGCCATCGGCCTGAACGAAGCGCCCGTCGGCCTCGATGCTGTCACGCCGATCGCCCGCCTCACCGGCGAATTCGAAGTGATCGTGGTGCCGGCCGATTCGCCCTATCAGACGCTCGAAGCGTTGCTGGCCGATTTCCAGGCCGATCCGACCGCGATCAGCTGGGGCGGCGGCTCGGCCGGCGGCACCGATCACCTGTTGATCGCCTTGATCGCGCAGGCACTCGGCGTCGATCCGACCCTCGTCAACTATGTTCCTTTCTCGGGCGGCGGCGAGGCGCTCGCCTCGGTGATGGGTGGCCAGACGACCGCCGGCGTCTCGGGACTCGGCGAGTGGGCCGGGCAGATCGAAGCGGGCGAACTCCGCGCGCTGGCGATTTCCGGCCGCGCCGCGGCGGCTGCGGACGCCACGCCGGAGGCCGAACCGGCCGATCTCGGTTCTTCGATCCCGACCCTGCAGGAGCAGGGGGTCGATCTCGAACTCGCCAACTGGCGCGGGGTCGTGGCAGCGCCCGGCATCTCGGACGAAGCCAAGGCGGCGATCGTCTCGACCTTCGACGCGATGGTCGCCTCGGAGGGCTGGCAGGCCACGCTCGCGCAATACGGCTGGACCGATCTCTACCTGGCCGGCGATGAGTTCGCCGCCTACCTGACGGAGCAGATCGAAACGATCAACGCCACCCTGACCGAACTCGGCCTGATCTGACAGGATGTGGACCAGCGCGGACAAGCCCGCGCTGGTTCACCCCAGTCGTTGCTGTGCGGATCGATGACACCGGGGACGCATCGTTGAGCGCGGAACCGTTCGAACAACCCGTGGCTCCGGAACCATCCGCTCCGGCGGAGACTTCGCCGTGGTTGCGATACCTCGAACTGCCGGTGGCGTTGGGGGTGCTCATCCTCGGCGTCGTGATCCTGCTGGAGACGCGTGACATTCGCGTGCCGCGCGCCTTCACGGTGGTGGGTCCGCGCGATTTCCCGCGCGTGATCGGTGCAGCACTGGTCCTCCTCGGCATCTGGTACGCGGTCGATGTCATCCGGAACAGTCCCGCCGCTCCCTCCGCCGATTCGGAAGATGCCGACGCATCATTGCCCGCCGACTGGCGGGTACTCGGCATGTTGGCGGCTGTGCTGTCGATCTACGCGCTGCTGATGAAGCCGGCCGGATTCGTACTCGCCAGTTCCTGGCTTTTTCTCGGGACCGCGTTCGCCCTCGGCAGCCGGCAGTTCCTGCGGGACGCCGCCCTGGGAATCATTCTTTCCACCCTGGCCTACCTCCTCTTCAGCGAGTACCTCGGCATCCGGCTTCCCGCCGGCGTGCTGGACGGAGTCTTCTGATGATCCGGAGCGGACGCTGACATGGACTCCCTGGCGAGCCTT
>JADLGF010000119.1 GCA_020849415.1 Thermomicrobiales bacterium | reverse complement strand
CGGCGCTCTGGTCGCCGGAGTATCCGAATCTGATCGGCGCCACCGTGAGCCTGAGCGCGCCCGGCCAGCCGGACGATATCGTCGAGAGCTACCTCGGACTCCGCACGATCGAAACGACCCCGCGCGGCCTGCTGCTGAACGGCTCGCTCCGCTACCTGCGCATGGTGCTGCACCAGGCCTACTGGCCGGAGAGCCAGCTCGTCGCTCCCTCGCCGGAGGCGCTGGAACGGGAGGCCGATCTGATCCTGGCGCTCGGGTTCAACGGGGCGCGGATTCACCAGAAGGTCGAGGATCCCCGTTTCCTCTATCACGCCGATCGCAAGGGACTCTTCCTCTGGGGCGAGATGGCGAACGCCTTCACCTACTCCGATCGCGGCGTCGGCCGGCTCGAACGGGAGTGGCGCGAGGTGGTGACGCGCGATCGCAATCACCCCTCGATCATCGCCTGGGCGCCCTACAACGAAAGCTGGGGCGTGAACGAGTTGAGCCGCTCCGAAAACCAGAAGCACGCGGTCGCGGCGGCCTATCATCAGACGCATCAGTTGGACGGCTCGCGACCGGTGGTCGGGAACGACGGCTGGGAGCAGGTCGAGGCCGATCTCTTCACGATCCACGATTACAACTGGAATGAGCGGCTGCTGGAACGGCGTTACAAGGATGCCGCTGGCCTCGATCTGGCGATCGGCACGCACTTCCCGGGGTCACGACCGCTGATGACGGACCGCTTCGATCCGGCCGGAAAGCCGGTCATCGTCACCGAGTACGGCGGGGTCAGCTACGCGCCCGAATCAGGCGAGGCCTGGTACGGCTACGGTACGGTGCGGAGCCAGGCGGAGTTCGTGCAGCGCTACGCCGAACTGACCGGCGCGCTGACGAATTCCGATCTGCTCGCCGGCTTCTGCTACACGCAGTTGACCGACACGTTGCAGGAGACGAACGGCCTCCTCACCGAATCCCGCGAACCCAAGGCCCCGTTCGAGGTCCTGAACGCGATCACCCAGAGCGGGAGACCAGATTAGTTACGATCATTCCGTAGGTGAGGGTTTTATGCCCTCCCGGTCGCCCGCAGGCGACAAGCGCCACCTGAATCAGGTGCGGTGACAACACCACCCAACCGGTGACGCGGTGGTGTTTATTCCGGACTCGGATCACGCCCGTTCCCAGGCGCGGCGGAGGTAGTCGATCAGCTCGGCGTCGACATCATCGAGCGAGGCCACCGCCATCTTGTGGCTACACATCCCCTTGGAGGCTTTCAGCCGGTCGGTTTCCGGTTCGCCGGGGAGTTGAATTTCCAGATCGATCCGGCTCTTGCTCGCCGCCACGATCGAGGCGAACTGCTTCGAGCGGCGGAGGGAAACGTTCGTCTTGCGCGGGGAGATATCAACGTCGTCTCCGAATCCCCGCGCGACTTCGATAAGCCGGTCATAAATCGGCTTGAGCTCCGCCTTGCCGCCCGCGTATTGCGCTGCCACCAGATCGTCATCGGCCGGTTCCGGAGCGCCCTGCTCAAGAAAGCGTCTGGCGATCAGATTCGCGTAACCGTGGCTCACGCCGTGCTCTTTCTTGAGGAGCGCCACAATCTGACCATGCTTCGTGAGTTCGCTCCCGGCCAGCACGGCCAACCACTCATCGAGACTCTTGCCGGTGTTCTCCGGAAGATTGGCGACCATGCTCGCCCAGGCTTCATCGACCACGTGCGCTCCTTTCCTTATGACATGTCTACTCTGCCACAAACGCGCTCGCGTTGACGGGATCAATCGAGAGGCATCAATCGTTGTCTTGACAGGGGTACCCCCCTACCCTATGATTCACGCAACCTCATCACGAGGGCGGTTGGTTTTGAAACGGGGTGCTGGATGACGACGGTTGAAAACTTGCCCGAAACGACCCGGGTGGAATTGCTCGCCCGCCTGAAGAAGATCGAGGGTCAGGCGCGGGGAATTCAGAAGATGTTCGAGGATGGGCGCGATTGCACCGCCATCATCGATCAGGTCGCCTCGATCAAGGCGGCGGTCAATGCCCTCAGCGGCGAGATGCTCGAGGCGTACGCCATTCATTGCCTCACCAATGCCGCCAGGCTCGAATCGCCCGAAAAAACGATCGAAGATGCCGTGCGCGTGATCGTGCGGGCCAGTCGCTAGAACCCGGAAGGAGAACCGACATGTCCACTTCAGCCACCTACGGATTCGGCGTGACGCTCGATCTCCCGATCGATGCCGCCATCGAGCGCACCACCGCCGCGCTCAAGGCGGAGGGATTCGGCGTGCTGACGACTATCGATGTGCGCAAGACGCTGAACGAGAAGATCGGGGTCGAATTCGAGCCGTACGTGATTCTCGGCGCCTGCAATCCCCACCTCGCGCACCGGGCCCTCCAGGCGGAACATGAACTCGGCCTGCTCCTCCCCTGCAACGTGATCGTGCACGAGCATGGCGGCGCCTCGGTTGTCTCGATCGTCGATCCCGATCAGATGCTCAACATGGCCGGCGACAACCCCGAGTTGCGTGAGGTCGCCGCGGAGGCGAGCGCGAAACTGCGCCGGGTCGCGGCCGCCCTGGCGGACTAACCGCACCGATTTTCCCTTACGAACAAACCGTTTCATCGAGCTGCCCCGGCCATTTGGCCGGGGCGTTGATTGGGGTGCGCCCAATGCACCCCGTTGTTGGAGCCTGCCATGGCCACGAGCACCGAACCGCATGTCAATCACGTCGCACCGGGCGTTCACCATCCACCCGGCCCTCCCGTTCACCCCCTAGGTCACGTGGCGCGCTGGGTCACGGAACATAGCAAGCTGGTGATCATCGCCTGGGTGGTGTTGATTCTGGCCGCGGCGCCGCTGGCGCTCACGGTCAACGGCGTCCTCTCCGGGGCGGGCTGGGATGCCGCCGGGTCGGAATCAGCCCGGGTGCGGGACGAGATCGGCGCCACCTTCCCCGACTTCTTCATCGAGAACGCTATCGTCGTTTATCAGCAGGAAACGCCGATCGCGGACGATCCCTCCGGTTTGGCGGCGCTGGTAACGGCGCTCGGATCGGCCCCGGCCACCACCGGCCTGATCGATCCGCTGGCGTTGCCGGCCGATTCGGGGATGATCTCGCCCGATGGCCGCACGGCGATGGTGCAGGTGCGCCTGGCCGGTGAGGTGGACGCCGATTTCCCCGAGGCGGCCGGTGAGGTGATCGCCTACGTGCAAGGTCTGCCGGTGCCGGCGGGGGCGCAGATCGAGGTCACCGGCGAGTGGCCGGTTTGGAACGAGTTCAACAAATCGAACGAGGAGGCGCTGCACAAGGCGGAGCTCCTCTCCGCCGGTCCAAGCCTGCTCCTCCTGCTGATCGCGTTCGGAGCGGCGATCGCGGCCGGGGTGCCGCTGCTGCTGGCAGTGGCGGGCATCGCCTTCGGCTTCGCCACACTGCACCTGCTCGGCATGACGATGCCGCTCTCGATCTGGGCGATGAACTTCTCGATGATGATCGGCCTGGCGGTCGGCATCGATTACAGCCTCTTCATCATTTCGCGCTACCGGCAGGAGCGGGCGAAGGGGAGAGCGGCGGGTCCGGCGATCGAAACGGCCCTTTCCACAACCGGCTTCGCGGTGTTGCTCTCGGGGCTGGCGGTGGTCTTCTCGCTGGCGGTCATTTTCATCGTGCCGGTGATGGTGTTCCGCTCGATGGCGCTCGGCATGATCCTGGCAGTGCTGGCGGTGGCGTTCGGATCGGTCACCCTGTTGCCGGCGGTGCTGGTGGCGCTCGGTGATCGGGTGCTGAAGAAGGGCGCGACCGAGGAGAGCGAAGCCCGGCGTTTCTGCCTCTTCCACCGTCCGGCCAACGCGGCGTTGCGCCGCCCCGCCCTGGCGCTGGTGGCCGGCCTGCTGTTGATCGGGGCGTTGATCGTGCCGGTCTTCGGCATGCAGCTCGGCATGCCGGACGGTCGGGTGGTCGAAACCGGACGCACCAGCCGCGACGGCTACGAACTGGTGACGGCGGCTTTCGGGGAAGGCGTCGCGGGGCCGATCCTGGTCACGGTCGATGCCGGCGAAGCGGACGCGGTCGTCACCTCGGCGATGGGCTTCGAGCAGGCGATCGGCGCGCAGGTGGTGACCCCGCCGAACGAAGCGGGCCGGGTGATCGTGCAGGTGGTTCCGGCCAACGGCCCGAGCACCACCGAAACGATGGACCTCGTCTCCGGCTTGCGCACCGAGGTGCAGGGCGCCGCTCCGAGCGCGCTCGTCGGCGGACCCGCCGCGCAGAATCACGATCTGACCGAGGTGCTCAGCAACCGCTTCCCGTACGCGGTGGCGTTGATCATGCTCGGGGCGATGGCGATGCTGCTGGTCGTCTTCCGGAGTGTCTGGATTGCGCTGGGCGCGGTGGTGCTGAATCTGCTCAGCGTCGGCGCGGCGTTCGGCTTCGCCACGCTGCTCTTCCAGAAGGGGTGGGGCGCCGGGCTGCTCGGGATCGACTACCAGGGCTTCGTGAACGCCTGGGCGCCGATCTTCTTCTTCGCGCTGCTCTTCGGCCTGTCGATGGATTACCAGCTTTTCCTGCTCGCCTCGATTCGCGAGCGGTACGAAGCGACCGGTGATACCCGGCTGGCGGTGCTCGAGGGGAGTCAGCAGGCGCGGCGGCCGATCATGAACGCCGCGCTGATCATGATCGTCGTTTTCATCGCCTTCGGGATGACCGGCCCGATTCCGCCGACGGAACTGGGGTTGACCCTCGCCTTCTCGGTGCTGCTGGTGGCTGCGGTGGTGCTGATGTTCGTGCTGCCGGCGGCGATCCTCCTCCTCGGTGACCGCACCTGGTGGCTGCCGGAGTGGATCGAAAAACGCCTGCCGAACATCGAGTTCAATCACTAGAGCGACGACAACGAAAGGGGGCCGGCGCGAATTTGCGCCGGCCCCCTTTCGTCTGTGCGGTCGGTGATCGTGAATCAAACGGGGATGAGCAGGAGCGGGTGGTAGCCGCCGTCGCCATTCGCTTCGGCCGCGATGGTGCCGTCATCGCTGATGCCCTTGACGTTGATCATTGAGAATCTATTCGATGGCATCAACGTTTCGAGGTAAACGACATCTTCTCCCCGCATCAGCGCGGCAGGAGAGCTGCGAAAGTCTCCGTTCCAATCACCGATGATCTCGTGACCGGCGTTGAACCCAGCGGGGAAGAAGTCGAGGCCGCGATCACCGAAATCGGTCAGCTGAACCTGTCCGTCCGCAGCAACGATCGCGGTCTTCCGAAGCATAAAGTCGTCGTCTATCAGCCCGTACAGCACCTCGTTGGCGCTATTGACGAGTGTGGGACCCGACAGGAGATCCACTTCCTCCGGAAGATCGAAGGGGGTGAAGACGCCGTCACGCACCGCACCGCGGCGGAGCGCCCAATCGTTGGCTTCGGCGGAATAGGTGGATGCTTCGGCAATCAGCGTGCCGTCGGGGGTCAGGTCGCGGTAGCTCAGGTAGCCGTACTCGGAGTTGCCGAGCAGAAGTTGCGGATTCCCATCGATCCAGAGCACATCCTGGCCGTTGGCGCGACCGAAGATTGCGCCGGTATCGCTGATCGATTTGGCGTATCCGCCGGTTCCTACGCCCTCCTGGGTCTTCTCTGGCATGGGAAGGCGGGTTAGCTCGCCATCGATCCAGAGCGCCGGCCGGGAGCCGTAGTGCTCGGCCAAATCGTCCGGCTCCCCGCCGGCGAAATCGTAGGCCGCACCAACCGCGTGCCCGTTGGTGTTGATGGCGTTGACATCGCCGCCAAACTGGCCGGATTTCAGCTTGGTTACGCTGCCATCCGGATGGAACAGGGTCGGAGTGAATTTCTCCTCGGAGGCCGCCACCCGGCCGAACGCGACGCCGCCGGAGTGAATGCCCCGCACATCGCCTGCATGGGGCGAGGTGCCCCAGTCGTATTTGATCTGAACTTCTTTGGTGATCGGGCCGAACGAAATGATCTCGTAGGCTGCGGCCTGGGCGTAGACGAGCCGGGATTGCCGATTCAGCGCCGCCAACATGGCAGCGCTCGCCGATCCCGCGAGCAACGATCGGCGTGAGATACGGGACATAGTGCGATCCTCCCACGGAGAGGGCTGGCGCACGTTAACGCCGGCCCCCCTCCACCTGTAAGTTCCGTAATTGTGGATCAGGCGGGGACGAAGAGCAGCGGGTGGAAACCGCCGTCTTCATCGTAGGCGGAGCCGGAGATGATGCCGTCATCGCTGATGCCGTTGGCGAAAATACGGTGGTACCCGTGTCCGGCCGGCAACATGTCCTCGATCGGCATGAATTCGCCATCACGCAACAGTGTCGTCCGGGCATCATCGCCGGCGCGGCGTTGATAGCTCCCGACGAAATCGTGATTGGCGTTGAACGCGTTGGCGAAGAAGTAGATGCCCTCAGACCGGTGATCGACCTCGATGGTCTCGGCGCCCGGGGTAGCGATGACGATGAAGGGGAGATCGGTGGGGGTGACGACGAACATGAACTCCCCGGCACTGTTCATCACGGCGGAGAAGAACCCGTTCCCGGTGATGAAGTCAGGCAGGTCGACGGCGGACATCACGCCATCCTCGATGATGCCGTACTGATACTCGAACTCCTCGGTATCGTCGTTGTAGCCGGACGCTCGGCCAAAGAGCCCGCCCGCCGGCGTAATCCGCTGGTATTCGAAGTTTTCCTCGTTGGCGCTCGTGGCCGGCAGCACGTTTGGCTCCTCGTCGATCCAGAGCACGCTGTTGCCGCTGGCCCGTCCGAGGATGGCGCCGTCATCGCTGATCCCCAGGGTCAAACCACCGATGCTCACGTATTCGTCCGACGGATCGGGCAAGGGCAAACGGGTGAGCTCGCCATCGATCCACAACGCCGGGCGGGCACCGGTGTCCTTTTCGCCCGGTAGCCCCTCGACATTCTCGAAAACGTTCCCGACGGCGTGACCACCGGCGTTGACACCACGAACAACGCCGCCGTACGTGCCTGACTTCATCTTCGACATCGTGCCGTCCGGCATGAAGAGGGTCGGGGTGAGTTTCTCCTTCGACGCCGCCAACCAGCCGTACCCCGTGCCTCCGCCGGAGATGTTGGAGATGCCGCCAAAATTGGGCACGTAATCACCCTCCGGTTGCACCCCTTCGGTGATCGGGCCGAACGAGACGATTTCATAGGCGGCGCCCTGCGCCCGAACGAGCCGGGCGGGGGTGAAGCCGTTCAGCGCCGCCAGCGCAGAGGCGCCCGCCGCTCCGGCGAGCAGTGATCGACGTGACAATCGGGACATGGTCAATTCCTCCTGAAACGCGGTCCGGGGTCAGCCGGCCGGGAAACCTGGTCGATCGAACGCCCGATCAGGCGGGCACGAAGAGGAGCGGGTGGAATCCGCCATCGGCGTCGTAGCCGCCGCCGGAGATCACACCGTCATCGCTGATGCCATTGACGATGGAGATATCGAAGCCGTGATCCGCGGGCAGGAGATCGGCCAGCGGGGTGATCTCACCGTCGTGCAGGATGACCGGCTCGGTGTCGAGGTCGCGGCGCGGCGCCCACCAGCCAAGAACCTGGAGATCCGCGTTGACGGCAATCGTGCTGAAGAAGGCCGCTTCGTTCCGAAAGTCGATCAGTTGCGGATCGGCCCCAACCGCGGAAATCCAGTTGAATTCCACGCCGCCGGTAAAGGCGTACATGAGGAGATCGCCCCGGCTGTTGATGCTCTCCGTATACGCGTAGCTGTCGCCGATATCAGGCACGGCGAACTCGGTGAATGCGTCACCATCGAGCAGTCCGTAGGTTCGAACGGTGCCGCCGTCCGTGCTGGTGCGACGGACGACCAGCTCACCACCAGGGACAAGATCGAGAAAATCGATGCGCTCGTCGAAGTTATCCCCGGGGTAGTTGTTGAGCACCTGGGGTTCGTTGTTGGTCCAGAGGACGTCCCCCACCCCGTTGGCGTAGCCGAGGACGGTGCCGTTGTTGCTGATGGCGGTGGTATACCCGCCCGCGTAGTCGGAGTCGCTCGATGGCAGCGGCAGGCGTGTCAGTTCCCGGTCGATCCACAGCGCCGGACGCTCCATCGAATCGTCGCCTTCATCGATGCCGTTGACCGATTCGTACACCCGGCCGATCGCCGTGCCGTCCGCGTTCATGGCGGTAACGGTGCCGCCGAACGCGCCCGATTTCAGTTTGGAAACGGTGCCATCCGTGTTGAAAATCGTCGGTGTGAATTTCTCTTCCGACGCGGCGATCGTGCCGAAGGCGATGCCATTCCCGTTGAT
>JADLGF010000118.1 GCA_020849415.1 Thermomicrobiales bacterium | reverse complement strand
GCGGCCGATGTGGTCGCATCCCTGCCGTTGGCCGGCCTGGTCGATCTGGCGGCGGAGCGGGAGCGGCTGCAGAAGGAACTCGAACAGGCGCAGCAGGAGCAGCAACGCGCCAACGCGTCGCTCGCGAACGAGGCCTTTGTGTCAAAGGCGCCGGAGAAGGTCGTCGAACAGCAGAAGACACGGCTGCGAGTGGCGACCGAGCAGATCGAGGTGCTGACCCGACGCATCGCCGAGCTGGGTTGATCGTGCGCGCCGATCGAAGCTGGTTCGCGCGTCCCTCGATCGACGTGGCGCAGGGGCTGATAGGCCAGACGCTGATTCACGAAACCGATGAGGGGCTGGTGGCGGGGCGGATCGTCGAGACCGAGGCGTACCTCGGTCCCGCCGATGCCGCCTCGCACGCCGCTCTCTACCGCAACGGCGTTGAGAAGCTGGGGCGTGTTCCGGGTACCGTCTATATGTACCGGGCGTACGGCGTGCACTCGATGTTCAATATCGTTTCGAATCACGCCGGCGACTGCGACGCGGTTCTGATCCGCGCGGTCGCCCCGATCGAAGGCGTCGAATTGATGCGAATTCGACGTGGACCGGTGCCGGATACGGCCCTGACCCGAGGTCCAGGCAATCTCTGCCAGGCGATGGGTTTCCGGCTCGATCACGATGGACTCGATGTTGTGGTCAGTGATGCCATCCGAATCGAGTTGATCGAAGCGGCGGGGCGGATCGAGTGTTCGCCGCGCATCGGTATTACAAAGAATGCCGACCCATTTCTCCGCTACTATGATCCCGATAGTCCGTTCGTTTCCGGACCCCGCAAATTCCGGACCGGCGTGGCCCCGTGAGGATTCGATGCCAATCCGTTTGTTGACCCCCGATACGATCGGCAAGATCGCCGCCGGCGAGGTGGTCGAGCGTCCGTCGTCGGTCGTCAAGGAACTCGTGGAGAATTCGATCGACGCCGGCGCAACCCGGATTCAGGTCGAAATTCGGGGCGGCGGACTCGATCTGATCGAGGTGACCGACAACGGTTCCGGCATCGAACCGGCCGATCTCCCGCTCACTCTGGAACGCCACGCCACGTCCAAACTGACCGCGTTCAACGATCTCGATCACCTCGCCACCCTCGGCTTCCGCGGCGAGGCGCTGGCGAGCATCGCGGCCGTCTCCGATTTTTCGCTGAAAAGCCGGGTCGCCGGTGAGCCGGGCGGTCAGCAGATTCGCTCGTTGTTCGGTTCCGAGCCGATCACGTCGGCGGTGGCGGCCCCGGTCGGGACGACGATCTCCGCGCGCGATCTCTTCGGCAACGTGCCGGCGCGGCGCAAGTTTTTGCGCCAGCCGACCACGGAATCGGGCTACGTCGGGCGGGTGGTTTCAGCGTACGCTTCCGCCTACCCAACGATTCAATTTTCGCTCTTTGTTGACGGTCGAAAGTCGCTCCAGACCGATGGCGGCGGCGATTACCTGGCGGTGGCCGGCGCGATTCACGGGGTGGAGGTCGGCAAGGCGGTGCTGCTGGTTGACCCGCTCGAAGCATCGGCGGCGATTGCGGGCGTCGATGTCGAGGGCTGGATCGCCGGGCCGTCGGTATCGAAATCGCACCGGCAGGAGATCGTCTTCTTTGTCAACGGTCGCTGGATTCAGCACCGGGCGCTGGCCTACGCGCTCGAAGAGGCGTATCACTCGCTGCTGATGGTCGGTCGGCACCCGATCGCCTTCATGCACATTCGGGTCGATCCGGCGTCGATCGATGTCAACGTCCACCCGTCCAAAGCGGAGATCAAGTTCACGGACGAGCGCTCAGTGGCGCGAGCAGTGCAGCGGAGCGCCCATTTCGCGTTGTCCGGAGCTCCGCGCGCCGATCTGCCGGTGGCCTCGTTCGCCAGCACCTTCACGCCGGTGCAGCAACCCGCCTTCACCATGCCCGCGCCCGTATCCCGCCAGCGGACCCTGGAACCTGAATCGGACGCGCCTGCGCATGAGCCGCCGCGGAACCATGCCTCCGGCGTGCCGATGCTGCGGGTCCTTGGTCAGGTCGGGGCCAGCTACATCGTGGCGGAGGGTCCGGACGGCATCTACCTGGTCGATCAGCACGCGGCGCACGAGCGGGTGATGTACGAAAAGATCCTGCAGCAGATGAAGGGCGCGGGGGTCGACAAACAGCCGATGCTCGATCCGCTACTTGTCGAGCTGGCGCCGGAAGAAATGGCGGTCTTCGAAAAGTCGCGCGAGGAGCTGACCGAAATCGGGTTCGACATCGAGCCATTCGGCGACGGCGTGGTGGCGATCCGGGCGATTCCGGCGCTGGTGCAGCGGGTCGATCCCGCCGAACGCCTCCACCTGATCCTGCGGGAACTCGCCGACGGCGGAGCGGGTGATTCCTGGCTCGATTCGGTGGCGATCAGCGCCGCCTGCCACACCTCGATTCGGGCGAATCAATCGCTGTCGTTGACCGAAATGCGGGAACTGATCAGCGAATTGGAGAAGACGAGCCAGCCCCGCGCCTGCGGTCACGGCCGCCCCACGATGCTGCACATGAGCCAGGTCGATCTCGAAAAGCAATTCTCCCGCCGGTAGAGCGACCTTCGAACCGAAGTCAGCGATCGTAGCGGCTGCGGAGACCGTTCCACTTGATCGCCAGGAGATCGCGGCCGTTTTGCAGCGAATCCCGGATCGGGTTGACCTTGCTGTTGGTGCCATAGACCCACTCGACCTCGATCGTCTCGATCGTGTAGCCGAGCCGCCGCGCGATGACGAGGAGTTCGACATCGAACGCGGTCACGCGGGCGCCGGTGACCTCGCGCTGATCGCGGTAGAGCAGCGTTCGCCGGGTCAGCTCACGCGCCGCTTCGTGGGTGAACAGCTTGAAGCCGCACTGCGTGTCCTCGATGCCGGGCAGGAGTAGTAACTGCACCAGCCGGTTGAAGGCGCGGCCCATCAGATGCCGGTATTCGGGCTCGCCGATACGGTGGGCGCCGATCCCTTCACGGGATGCGATCACGACATCGGCGCCGGCCCGGCTGCGTTCGATGAACGGCCGTAAATAGCGCAGCGGCGTCGCGAGATCGGCGTCGGAAAAGAAGACGACAGCGCCGTTCGCGACCGCCAGTCCGTGGGCGACCGAACTCGCCTTGCCACGGTGGGGGCGACGTTCGATGCGCACGCCCGGGTTCTCGGCGGCGAACGCTTCGGTGATCTCGGCGGTGCGATCGGCGCTGCCGTCGTCGACTACGATCAGTTCCCACGACTCGCCGAGTTCGTCGAGCGCGGCCACCGAGGTCGCCAGTGTTTCGGCGATGCGCCCGGCCTCGTTGTAGGCCGGAATCACCATCGAAACGGCGACCGAAGACGGTTCCTGAGTTGTGATCGTTGCCGAATCGGTCACCCGAAATCATCCGTCCCACGCGCATTTGCCGCCCGGTGGCGCACCCGGGAGAGTTTACCCGAACGGCGAGCATGAACCGTCTACCGAACGTTGTCCGCGCTGAACGGGCGACAGTACCGCCACGCGGCGCGTACACTCGGCGAACGGAAATGTCGT
>JADLGF010000117.1 GCA_020849415.1 Thermomicrobiales bacterium | reverse complement strand
CGGCCGAAGATGACATTGGCGGGATCGCCCGGCATCAGCCGCGGCAGGAAGAAATTGAGCGTGATCGACGCCCACGCCGCGATCAGGTAGAAACCGATCCGGCGCAACAGGAACTGCATGGCGACCCTCCTGACGAGTCAACCCCCGCACCCGGCGTCCGCTGGACCGGACCGCCGGGCCGCATCCATCGCCGGCCAAAGCCGGCGATGGATGCGGTGCCGTTCATCTCGAACTAGTCGCCATAAGGATAGCGGTTCGAGGCGAGGCGTGGGTTACTCCGCCGCGACCGGCTCGATCCGGGTCATGACCAGCAGGCGGTCCGGGTGCTGGTAGGTGGAAAGCACCGCGTACGGATCGTCCGCGCTCGGGAAACCGGTGAAGCGGGTGGTGTTCGCCTGGCCCCACTGCGGCCCCGGGAAGAGCGGAATCGCCGGCACGCTGGTGGCGAAGAGCATCTGCAGCTCGTTGGAGATGCGGGTCAGCTCGGCCTGATCGGAATTGACGGCGAACTCGTTGAGCAGATCGTCCGCCCCCTCGGCGACGAAGCGCTGCCAGTTCTCGCTGGCGACCTGGCCGACCGGGAAGAGGATCAGGCTCGACATGACGCCGCGGTAGTAATTGAACGGCGTGGCGCCCTGGCTGCTCCATCCGATCGAGAGATCGAAGTTGCCTTGCTGCACCCGCTCCAGCCAGACCGGGAAGTCGTAGGTCTGCACGGTGGCCTTGATGCCGATGTCGCCCAGGTTCTGCGCCATGATCTCGCAGACGGACACCCAGTCCGACCAACCGGTGACGACGTTGATCTCGTACTCCATCGGCGTGCCGTCCGGCAGGTTCCGCCAATCGCCATCCTTGGCGAAACCGGCGGCATCGAGCAGGGCGTTCGCGCCGTCCGGATCGTAGGTCACCCAGGTGGCGCCTTCGGCAACGGCGGCCGCGTCTTTCCAGGAGTCGAACGCGCCGCTCATGCCGGTGCCATCGGCCGGGACGGTGTAGCCCATCATGCCGATCTCGGTGAGCATGTCACGGTTCAACGCCATGCTGACGGCCTTGCGGACATCGACGTTGTCCCACGGAGCCTTCGTCGTCTGGGTGTAGAGGTGAACGATGGCGCCGACGTTCGGATACCAGAAGTGGTTGTGCTCCGGATCGCGCGCGACGAAGGTGCTCTCGATCTCGGGGATGAAGTTCGCCGCCCAATCGTTCTCGCCGTTGATCGTGGCCAGATTGGCCTGATCGTTCGAGGCGTAGGCGGGGAAGCGGAAGCCCTGAATCTTCGGCGCCCCTTCCTGCCAGTAGTTCTCGTTCTTTTCGAGCTGCCAGTACTGGGCTTCGAAGCGGGTGACATTGGTGAATGGGCCGGTGCCGACCGGGTTCTCCATCGTTTCGGTGAGGGGATCGGCGACCTGCGACCAGACGTGCTCCGCCGCGATCGGCTGGTGCATGATGTCGTAGAAGCCCGGGGTGAAGACGCGGGCGAAGTTGAAGGCGACGGTGAGATCATCGACCGCTTCGACGGTGTCGAGGTAGGCGTCGTCACCGAAGGCGGCCGTGATGCCGCTCGGCGAAACGAGGCCGGGGGTCGATTTGAAGAGCATGAAGGTGAAGGCCACATCCTCGGCGGTGAAGGCTTCGCCGTCAGACCAGTTGATGCCCTCGCGGAGCTTCACGGTGAGCACGGTGTTGTCTTCGTTGAAGGTGGCTTCCGTGGCGAGCCACGGCATCACTTCGCCGCTGTAGAGATTGCGGATCATCAGCGTTTCGTGCACGCCGGAGTGGGTCGGCCAGCGGCAGCCGCCGCTTTCAGGCAGGAACGGATTGAAGTTGCGCGTCCAGGTCTGCTGCTGATCCTGGGAGATCGTGACGAGGCCGGCTTCGGCATCCTGGGCGGACGCAAAGTAGGCGTTGTGCCCCAGGAGGCCGGCGAATGCCGGCACGGAGAGGCCGGTGGCGGCCGCGCCCTGGATCAGGCGGCGGCGGTTGATGTTGCGTCCCGCGAGGCCCGTGTTCGAGTTGCTGGTCATTGCTCACTCACCTCTGCTGGTAACCGGCGTGAAAATCGGCCGGCGTTTCGGGAGAACTCACGCGAGTTCCCTGTTGCTGTCAGGAATCGGCAGCCCTTGCCGTTCCCGGAGAGCCTGATCGAAGGCCGGACGGCGAGCCCGGCGCGCGCCGTTCAGCCGCCTGCGCCCTCCTCGGTGGAGGGTTCGGCGCGCCCGCAGCCACAGGAGGCGCGCAGCACGAGCTCGGTCGGCAGATTGCGGTGCATGGGAGGCGCTTCCGGCGCCTCGATCCGTTGGAGCAGCATGTGCACCGCCTCCTGGCCGAGTCCGGCGATGGGTTGGTAAATCGTTGAGATCGGAGGATCGGCGAGCCTGGCTCGCTCACTGCCGTCAAAGCCGAGCAGCGCGACATCGTCCGGCACGCGGAGGCCGCGCTCGGTCAGCGCCTGGATCGCGCCGATCGCCATGGAGTCGCTGGCGGCGAAGATCGCCGTCGGCGGATCGGCCAACGACATCAACGTGTGCGTCGCCGCGACCGCCTTGCGCTCGTCGAACGATGCCGGGAGAAAGAGTTCGGGATCGATCGGCAGCCCCGCCGCCGAGATCGCCTGCAGGTAGCCGGCGTGGCGGTCAACGGCGGCGATCAGGTTCTCGGTGCCGCCGATCATGGCGATGCGCTTGTGGCCGTGCCAGAGCAGGTGCTCAACCGCCTGCCGCGCGCTCGTCTGGTTATCGACGTCGACGTAGCTCATCTCGAAGGTCGGATGCCGGCCGACCAGCACCGAGGGAAAGTGGTACTGATCGAGCAGCCGCACCAGCGG
>JADLGF010000116.1 GCA_020849415.1 Thermomicrobiales bacterium | reverse complement strand
GCGCTTTCAGCGGTCGGGGTGATGAAGAGCGAGCCATCCGGCATCTTGAACTTGTTGATGCCCATGATCGGCACGTCCGGACCGAGCGCGGCCGCGATCGCCGAGATATCCTCGACCCCGTCCGCCCTGATCCCGACCGCTCCGCCGAGCATGGCCGCCTCGGCCATCGCCGCCATGAAGAGCGGTCCGTGCAGGGGGTTCGTGTCCCGTGCCTGGCACGAAACGACCAGTCCTCCGTAGAGTGACGCCAGTTGTTGCCGCGCGATGGTGGTCACGCGTTCCCTCCGTTCCAGATCATCCCTTGATACTCTGCATGGTCATCGCCTCAATGAAATTGCGCTGCAGCACGAGGAAAACGATCAATACCGGCAGCATCGCCAGAAGCGCCACCGCCATCAATTGCGGGTAATTGGTGCCGTAGGAACTCTCGAAGAGCGCCACACCGAGCGGCAGCGTGCGGTACTTGTCGCCAGTCGCAACGAGCAGCGGCCAGAGCACGCTGTCCCAGTTCCACATGAAGATGAAGATCGCCAGTGAGGAAAGCGCCGTCTTGCTGTTGGGCAGCACCATCGAGAGAAAGATACGCGGTTCGCTCGCCCCATCGATGCGGGCGGCATCGAGCAGGTCGTCCGGAATCCCCGACATTTGCTGCCGCATCAGGAAAATGCCGAACGCACTCGTGCCGGCCGGGATGATCAGTCCGGCGTAGGAATCGACCCAGCCGAAGCTCTTCACGACCATGAAGAGCGGGATGATCATCGAGGCGAGCGGGATCATCATCGTCGCGAGCACCACGCCGAAGACAACATCCCGGAACGGGTAATCGAACTTGGCGAAGCTGTAGCCGGCGAGCGAGCACGTCGCCAGGTTCAGGATCGTCACCGCGATGGCGACGATCAGCGAATTCACGAAATAGTGGCCGATGTTGTACTGGCCCCAGGCGTCGGTGAAGTTGTGCCACTGGAACTCGTTCGGAATCCAGACGAAGGGCCGCTTGAAGACCTCCCCGCGCACCTTCAGCGCCGTCGAGAGCATATAGCCGAAGGGCATCAACATCAGCAGTCCGAACAGGGTCAGGCCGATGTAGAGGAGGAGATTGCCCGCCTTGAACCGGCGTTTGCGATGCCGGATCGAACTCACCGGGAGGTCGGTTTTGGGCTGCTGGCTCGCGATCGTCATGCGCTAATCCCTCATGCTCGCGAGCTTGAACTGAATCAGCGTCACGGTGCCGATGATCAGGAAGAGCACGACCGACATCGCCGCCGCTCGCCCCCCTTCCAGGAAGACGAACGCCGTCCGGTAGATGTTGAGCGACATGACGAGGGTCGAATCGACCGGTCCGCCCTGGGTCATTACCCACTGCGGCACGAAGACCTGCAGGCCGGTGATCATGCTGATCACGCTGACAAAGAGGATGGTCGGTTTCAGCAGCGGCACCGTGATGTGCCGGAAGACCTGCCAGCCGTTCGAGCCATCGACCTTCGCCGCTTCGTAGAGATCGGAGGGAATCGCCTGCAATCCGGCCAGGAAGACGACCATGAAGAAGCCGACTTCCTTCCAGACACTCATGATCACAATCGCGCGCGGCGCCCATTCGGAGTCGGTCAGCCAGTTCTTGGGCGCGATGCCGAGATTGTCGAGAAAGAGGGTGTTCATCAACCCCTGGCGGTTGAAGATCAGCTTCCAGATCGCCGCGACCACCACCCAGCTCATCACGACCGGGATGAAGTAGACGGTGCGGAAGAAACCGCGCCCCCGGATCTTCGTGTTCAGCGCGAGCGCGAGGATGAGCGCGATGATCCAGACCGGAATATAGGTGGAGAAAACGTACTGGAAGCTGTTGATGATCGCTTCGTGAAAGCGGGCGTCGTTTTCCAGATTCCGGAAGTTCTTGAGGCCGACATAGACCGGCGGATCGACAACGCTGAACTGGAAGAATGACAAATAGAAGGTGCGCAGAATCGGGTAGATGGCGAAAAGCGCGAAAAAGACCAACGCGGGCACCGCGAAGATGAATCCCCAAAGGTTCCGCTTCTGCATGTAGGTCAATTTGAATCGACGCCGCGGCGGCGCACTGACCCCGGATATGGCGGTCGAAGACATTCAGGCTCCGGCGGTGTCCGATCGGGCGCCCGGAGAACCGGACGCCCGATCGGCCAGGAATCGACGCTATTCAGCGATGGCCGCTTCGATCTGTGGCACTGCGGCATCGAGCGCTTCCTGCGGCGGTACCGCATCGAGCAGCGACGACTGTATGGTCGACATCATGATCGCATCGACCTGCTCCGCGTTCGGCGTGACCGGCAGGAACTGGCCCTTCAGCATTTCGGCCGACCAGACCTCGATGAACGGCATCGCCAGGGCGGCTTCGCTCGTCTCCCACCCAACCTTCGGCTGGATGAAGTTGACGTCCGCGAGCCAACGCTCGCCGAAGGAGGTCAGGTAGCCGATCAGCTTGTTGGCGGCGGCCTTCTTCGCCTCGTCGGTGGTCAGCGCATTGATGGCGAAGTAGTAGGCGTAGAGCGGCGTGGCGGCGGCATCCGGATTGACCTGCGGCATCGGCACGATCGCCCAGTTGTCGCCAATGGCGGCATCGTCACCGATCAGACCCATGCCCCAGGGATTGAAGAAGGACATGGCGATATTGCCGTCGATCACATCCTGGTACGGCACGGTCGCGTCGGTGTTGGCGACGTTCGGGTCCTCGATGCCGTGGACGTGGATCGCATCGTGCCAGATACCGAGCGCCTGCACCATTTCCGGCGAGTTGGCGGTCACGGTCACACCGTCGTCAGCAACGTACTTGCCGCCGGTTTGCAGCATCAGGGTTCCGAGCTGGTTGTGATACCAACCGGCGTGCAGGTACACCCAGCCAAAGCCGCGGCGGGTCAGCGTGTCGCCATCCTTGACGGCCAGCTGCGCGCCCTGGCTCCATACATCGTCCCAGCTCGCCGGCGGCGCGGCGGGATCGAGCCCGACTTCCTCGAACGCGGCGGTGTTGATGATGGCGGCGGTGACATTGAACTCGCTCGGCAGGCCGTAGACGTTGCCGTCGGCATCGGTGGCGCCGGTGAGGGCCGCCGGGATGTAGGCCGCCTTCAGGGCATCGAGCGATTCGAACCCGAGCGAAACCGGATCGACCGGCTGCACCAGACCGCGCGGGATGTAGATCGAGCGCATCTGGTTGTCGTCCATGTTGATGATGTCCGGGCCGGTGCCGGTACCCATGGACG
>JADLGF010000115.1 GCA_020849415.1 Thermomicrobiales bacterium | reverse complement strand
GAAGAGAATGCCCGGCTTCGGGAAATCGGGCACATCCCGAATCAACGATCTGATTTGCTCGATCGACATCGGTTCGGGAAAGGGCATCGTCCCTGGATCCTTCTGTGAAGAGCGCGCTCGCTCAGGCGCGGGTCCGGCGGCGAGCGCGGTCAGACGGTTCTTCGTCCCCCGGGAGGATCGTCGGCGCACCGCTCTCGTCCTCGGGACCGTAGCGAATGATGCCACGCTCCACCGCCTGATCGAACCAGGCCCGGGCGCTGCCGAGCCCGTCGTAATTTGATTGTTTGAGACTCACGCCCAGCCGCCGCTCCAGGTCCTTGAGTACGGCTGGAAAAACCGCCCGCTTGTTGGCTTCGGCGTAGCCCCGCGCGATCTCGATCAGCGCCTGGGCGTGATCGACGGGAGCACCGTTCGTGCGAACCGGTTCGGCCGGCGCCGGCTCACGAGTGCCGTTCCGATCGCCATTGCCATTCCGCTCCGGATCGGGCGACTGATCGGGGAAGGCCATCTCCAGCTGATCGACCAGCACCTCGAGCTGAGCGACCCGCGAGGTCAGCGACGCGACCTGATCCTCGAGCGCCCGGAAATAGGCCGCCACCGGCTCGAACGAGGCGATCGGGTGCGGCGGCGCGATCGCCACCGGCGCAGGCGGGGTGCCGTCCTTCCGACCGTCGTGTACTTCGTGGGTATCGAGTAACGCCGCCAGCCGCACCAGTTCCGATTCTGTGTAGCGACGCGTGCGATCGCGCTGGTTGGGTCGCCACGTTTCCACGTGGTTCAGCCAACGCTCCAGATCGAACCACCACATGCCGAAGCCGTTGGTCGGACGCACCGGCAGCCGGTGATCGAGCCGTTGCTCGCGCCGCGGCAAGATCAGCACATCGGGCCAGACCGAGAAATTCGATTCCTGGATTTCGGGTCCGCCACTGGTGTCGTCACAAAAGAGCCGGTGGTGATTCCACAGCCAGGCGCGCAGCGCGTTCGCGCCCGAAACCGCCTGCCAGTAGGGGTTCTTTTCCTGACCGCCGCTGACCACCTCGATCGTGCCGTCGAGGCGCTCGACGCGCCACTCATCCTGCACCGTGCCGGTGATCGGGGCCGAGATGCGCTTCATCTCGGTCAGGATCGCCGCCGAGGTCTGCGCATCGTCACCGTTGCCCGATGCGGCCCGAATGATCAGCCAATCGATGTTGCGACGATCGATGTCGAACTCGGCAAAAACGAAATAATCATTGGAAAGACGTTTCACAGCCTCAAAAACTTCGGGATCAACGAGTTGCTCGTTGCCCGCAAAGACTCTCGCCATAGACGACCTCCGTCTCCGCTCGCCCTCCCGCCGTGCGCCGGGTTGATTGAATGTGTAGCGCCATAATCATAGCGCGTCCGGCTCGACCCGCGCACCCGAACGCCCGCGCCGGCGCGCATGCCATCGTGCCGGTAGCACAACGTACAGCCGAATCACTGCATCAAGCGGCTGGTTCCGGGCATTCTGATAGGCTCTTCGGGCTATTCGCCGGGTTGACTGGCGATGCCGGATGCTTATGCGCCGTTTCTTGACAGGGAGGCATTCGACCTTCAGAATCGAGTGTACGTACACCCGAGTCGATCGCTTCCCCGCGCTGATCGCTCCACCCGGAGATGCCAAACCGATGTCGTCGTTCACCTCACTCACGCGCTCCACGCGGCGTACCGCCATCAAGGCCCTGCTCGGCGCCCCCATCGTCGTCTCATCCCTGACCCGCCGAAGCGCCGAAGCCGCCGAGAATGTCGCCGCCGCCGATCCGCAATCGCTCGGCAGCCTGACCTTCGCGATCGCCGGACTCGATTACCGCAACGAGTGGGAACCCGAGAACACCGATGTCTTGATGGTGGCGCGGGTCGATCTCATCAACAACACCGTTCGCGCCTTTTCGATCCCGCGCGATCTCTGGGTCACGATTCCGGGGTACGGGGAAGAGAAGATCACCAGCGCCTATTACTACGGATCGTCCGGGGCGGGGCGCGATTTCAAGGCCGGCGCCAATTCGCTCGCCTCCACCCTCGAAACCAACTTCGGCATCACCATCGACGCGTCGGTGATGACGACCTTCGATGGCTTCGAGCAGATCGTCGACGCCCTTGGCGGCGCGCACGTCAACAATCCCTACGATCTCTACGACGGCCAGTACCCGACGCGCGACTACGGTATGAAGGAAATCTGGTACCCGGCCGGCGATCTGCACCTCAGTGGCGAACAGGCTCTGGAGTTCTGCCGCACTCGCCACCAGGATGGTGACGACGGCCGCACCATGCGCCAGCGGATGGTGTTGCGCGCGCTGCTCGAACAAGCCCGGGAACTCGACAGCGACAGCCTGCAGACCATCGTGCTCGAAAATCGCAGCGCCGTCCGCACCAATCTCGGCCGTTCGAAGCAGCTGGCGCTCGCGCTCGCCGCGCCCGATTTCTCGAACAGCCAGGTCGAGTTCGCCACCCTGTCGAGCTACATCTGGCCTTCCACCGCCTGGAACGGCGCCTGGATCTACGCCGGCGACTGGTCGGCGCTGCCCGCCTTCGCGCAGGGTTTCCTCAGCGGCGAAATCCCCGGCAACGCCTGATTTCCCGGGAATCGTTCGACACGTCGCTCCATTATTGCTATCGTCATTTCCGCCCGTCCGGATCGTTCCGGCGGGCGGACCTGTTTACCCGCCAGCAGAGCGAAAGCGATTTCGATGACCGCTCAGGACCAGCTCACCACCCCGGCCGCATTGTCGGCCCCGCAACTCGCGCGCCAGGCGGGAATCAACCCGCTCGACTATCTGCAAGACCGCGGGTACATGCAGGATGTCACCAACGCCGAGTTGCTCCGCCGCTCCTTCGAGGAGGGGGTGGTGACCGCCTACGTCGGCTTCGATCCCACCGCCCGTTCACTCCACGTTGGGCACATGCTCGGCATCATGGTGCTCGGTACCCTGCAGCGCTTCGGCCACCGGCCGATTCCGCTCGGCGGCGGCGGCACCGTCATGGTCGGCGATCCGACCGGGCGCACCTCGGCCCGGCCGGTGATGACGTTGGAGGAGATTCGTGAAAACCTCGCGAACATCCTGACCCAGTTCGATCGCTTCATCGATTTTGACGGCGGACGCTTCGGCGGCAATCCGCCGGCGCTGTTGCTCAACAACGCCGACTGGCTGCTGCAACTGCGGTACATCGAGTTCCTGCGCGATATCGGCCGGCACTTTTCGGTCAACGAAATGCTCGCGGTCGAAAGCTACAAGCAGCGGATCGAAACGACCGGACTCAACTTTGTCGAGTTCAACTACCGGATCGTGCAGGCGTATGATTTTCTCCACCTCTTCCGCACCGAGGGCTGCCTGATGCAGATGGGCGGCTCGGATCAGTGGGGCAACATCACCGCCGGCGTCGATCTGATCCGGCGCGTCACCGGTGGCGAGGCGGTCGGCCTCGTTTGGCCGCTGCTCACCACCGCCACCGGCGAGAAGATGGGCAAATCCGCCGGCAATTCGGTCTGGCTCGACGCCACGATGACTACTCCGTACGACTTCTACCAGTACTGGATCAATGTCGATGACGCCGACGTCGAGAAGCTGCTGCGCTTCTACACCTTCCTGACAAAGGAGGAGATCGCCGATCTGACCGCCGTCAGCGGCGCGGCGCTGCGGAGCGCGAAGCGCCGGCTGGCGATCGAGGTCACCACCATCCTGCACGGAGAAGAAGCGGCCCAGGAAGCCGACTCCGCCGCCCAGGCGCTCTTCAGCGGCAAGCGCGACCTTGACGATCCCACTATCCCGACCACCGTTGTGCCGCTCTCCCAATTCCCAGAAGGCATCACAGTCGCCGACGCCTTCATCCGGGCCGGACTCTGCTCATCCCGCGGCGACGCGCGCCGCCTCGCCCAGCAGGGCGGCCTCTCGATCAACGACGAGAAGATCGAAGACGTCGATCAATCCCTCGACGCCAAACCCGGCTCGATCCTCCTCCGCGTCGGCAAAAAGCGCTTCATGCGCCTGACCTTCGAGGCGTGAGGCGTAAGGCGTGAGGCGTGGGGTATCGGGGAGCAGGTGCGCGGTACCCGGAACTCGGAACTACACGCCTGACTCCTCAAGCCTCATCCCTCACGCCCCACGCCTTCGTCCGGATACAATGCCGGCGCGCTTGCGTGTTCAGGGGAACCGGAGCGCCAACAGAAGATCGAGAGGAGCCCGCAGCATGATCGTCGCGAACCTGGAGAATCTCAAAGACCAGGTGGTGCTGACCCCGAACATGGAAACCGCCATCAATTTCTTGCTCGAGCAGGGTCAGGCCGCGCATCCGGCCGGCCGGCTGGTGGTCGATGGCGATAACGTCTTCGTCGAAGTGCAGGCCTACGACACGATCGCCGAAGGCGAGCCGACCTTCGAGGGCCACGTCAGTTACATCGATATCCAATACGTGGTTGAAGGTGAAGAGATCATCGGCTGGGCAAACATCGACGATGTCAACGTCACCACGCCCTACGACGCCGCCAAGGGCGATTTCTGGCTCGGCAATGTGCCGGCCGATCGCGTCACCAACGTCCGCCTCAAGGGCGGCCAGCTCGCGGTCCTCTACCCGACTGACGGCCACGCTCCCCGCCGCGCCGCCGGCGCCTCGGCCCCGATCCGCAAGCTCGTGGTGAAAGTCGCCATCTAAACGAGTTCCGAGTACTCGGTTCCGGGTTCCGCGTAGGTGCTTGACCGTACGCGGAACTCGGAACCAGGAACTCGGAACTTCGTTAGCCGATCGCTCCCGCGTCGTCGGAGACGAAGGGCAGGATGTCGCGGATCGCGTCCCACACATCCTCGAACTCGGGCACGATGTCAATGAAACCGACAAGGAGCATCGCGTCGGCCACGAGCAGCAGCGCGCAGAGCGCCAGCGGGCCGATCACCCCGGTTTCGCGCATCAGTTTGCCGAAACCGAGCCAACCAAGACTGGACAGCAGAAACGCGATCCACCCCGCCAGCAGCAGCACGGCCGCCAGGCGCTGACTGTCGTTCGCCTCGACATCGCGCCAGAGCATCACGCCCAGCGTCATCAGCGCCAGCAGCGCACCCGCCAGCACGAGGATCGCGACGATTCCCATCACCGGCCAGGCGCGGCGCTCCCCGGGCGTGCGCCCTCCCACCCGGCGCTGGTGCGGCCAGGCGGTCTCGATCGCGCTTTCGATGGTCTGGATCGTGAAGAGCGTCGCTCCGGCGGTGAGGATGAAAAGCCAGAGCACCCGATTCCCGAAGTTCAGTGTTTCTCGAATCTCGTCAAAGCTCGGCATGGACATCCGGTGATTCAACGGGCCGGGCTACGGCCGGCTGCGGGCGCCCGATCAGGCGGAGTGAGCCTAACACAGCCCGGCCGCTCAGCGGGTTTCCAGGGCGGCAGAAATGGCGGCGCCGAGCCGGCGCATCCCCTCCTCGATCCGCGCTTCCGGGTGCTTCGAATAGCTCAGGCGCAGCGTGCGGCTCGCCTCCGGCCAGCTAAATCCGGGGTAAAACCACTCCCCGGCCAGGTAGGCCACGCCGAATCGCTCGACCGCGAACGGTAGCAGTTCGATCGCGTTCAGCCCCTCCGGCAGCGTCACCCAGACGAAAAACCCGCCGGCCGGCTGCGACCAGCTTGTCCCGGCCGGCATGTGCCGTTCGAGTCCCGCCAGCATCGCATCCCGGCGCACCCGGTAGAGTTCGCGCGATCCGACGAGGTGTTCGTCGAGAAAGTCCGGCACCGCGTTCAGCACCGTGCGCATCATCACCTTGTCGTGATTGATGTCGGCGACTTCCTTCATGATCGCCAGCATCTTTTGGAAACCGGTCGGCGCCACCACCCAGCCGGAACGGATCGACGGCGCAATCGTTTTCGAGAAGGTGCCGCAGTAGGCCACGTTGTCATCGAGCGAACGCAGCGCCGGCGGCGGAAGCTCATCGAACCAGAGATCGCAATAGGGATCGTCCTCGACGATCAGGATCTCCCGTTCCCGCGCCAGCTCCACCAGCGCCTTCCGCCGCTCCAGCGGCATCGTCACCCCGGTCGGATTCTGGAAGGTCGGGATCGTGTAGATCAGCTTCGGCATCACCGTGCGGGCGTCAAGCATCGCGCGCAGTCGATCGACATCGAGCCCCCGATCATCGACCGGCGCCACGATGTACTCGACTTCGTAGGCATCGAACACCTGGAGCGCGCCGAGGTAGGTCGGGCCCTCGACGACCACCGCATCCCCGGGGTTGAGCATCAGCCGGGCGAGAAAATCGATCGCCTGCTGGCTGCCGGTCGTCGGCAGAATGTCATCACGCGTCGCCGTGACGCCACGGGCGCGCATCCGCTCCGCGATCATGTCGCGCAGCTCGGGCAGCCCCTCCGGCTCGCCGTACTCAATCCGCTTGGGCAACTCACCGATCTGTTCCCAGGTCCGTTGGCTCGCCCGCTGCATCGCTTCGTAAGGCACCCGCTCGGGCGCGGGATTGCCGTTGCCGAAGAAGATCGTCTCGGGTCCGGCGCCGGCGACGAGCAAATCGACCGCGTCCCACACGGAATGCTGAAAGGCCGGCGACCGGCGGGCCAGGCGCGCGAGCAACGCGCCGGTGAGTTCTTCACGACCAACCGTCATAGGTTCGATTCACCCTGTCCCTGTTCGTTCCACACCGGATCGGCTCGGGGTATCTTAGCCCGCCGGCAGCTCATCGCCCTCGCCGTTG
>JADLGF010000114.1 GCA_020849415.1 Thermomicrobiales bacterium | reverse complement strand
GATCGTCCGGATCGAGAGTTCCAAGAACGTCGAGGAGTTGTGGGTGTCGGAACCGATGCTGCCACAACTCACCGGCGATAGCCGTTACGAAGTGATCGGCGATCTCCACCTGATCCCGTTCGACGCCGGCGGCATGTTCGCGGAGTAAAACGTCTCAGAGATTCAGAGGATGGACGTTTTAGGGGTGCAGACCTTGTGTCCGCACCCCTGCGACGTTCAGGTGTTCCTGGCTCTATTTGAATGACCGCCAGATGTCGGCGTACCGGCGGATTGATTCACGCTGGTTCCAGAGGAATTCGAGGATGCCCGAGACATTCGACGAGGGTGAAGTCACCAGCGTCGGACCGAGGTGTTTGTCGTAGCTCTTGATCAGTTGCGTCCAGGGTTCGAACACCTTGTGGCCGGCCTGACCCCGGCCGACGATCGCCAGCCCGAACCGGGTGAAATCGGTGTGCCCCGGCTGGCGGCGCAGTTCCGGCACCACCACGCCCCAGCGGCTGAAGGCCAACCCGACATCGGGCGAACCGGTCAGCATCAGGATTTCGCCAGCACTCAGATTGATGGCTGCGGTCATTTGTTCAAAGCGGGTGTCGAGATCGAGTTCGACCGGTTCCTCGGGGGCATTGTCGTCGCCTGAAGCGATGCGTGGGCGGCGAAGGATGCTGCCGAGATACGCCTCGTCCAGCAGTCGCTCTCCGATCGCGGCGACATCCATTCCCGGGAAGTCCTTGGCGAATCGGCCAATCGAGAGGGAACCGGACAGCAGGTCGAGCCGGCGTTCGTATTTCGCGCGGTCGATCGGACCAATATCGGCGGCGGGTGGAACGGGCGGCAGATCCTCAACGCCGGCGAACTCGAGCAGCCAGTTGACGACCGAAGAACGGACGGCAAGCGGATCCGCCGCTCCGGTAATGCCGTCACTCACCCCTGTCTCGCGGCGTCCCGAAGCGCGATCAGCGCCGGGTGGAAGAGCGTTTCATCGACGCCCCGCTCGAACGAGGCCATCGGGAAGGACGGGTCGTCCGCCAGGTACGCGCGCGATTGCAGCCACGCTTCGAGGTAGTCGGACTGCTTTACGAAGCGGGCCTCGGCGGTCAGGCCTTCCTCGAGTTCGCGCCAGAGCGCGGCCAGTTCGAATTTGGCGTTGCCCTGGAGCATCCCGAGCAGCGTTTGCACCGCGGTCGCTTCGGCGGAACGTTTGGCGGCGGTGCGTTGCGGACTGCGCGTGTGCCGGCGATCGAGAAACGCTCGCCAGGCGGCACGGTCAGCGCCCGGATCGGGAATGTCGCTCGGCTCGTACGGGGTGAAATCGCCGATGATCGCTTCCGGCAAATCGTGGATCAGGGCGAGCTTCAGGATACGGTCGCGATCGAGCGATGGATCGTCCGCCGCCGCGATCCAGGCGATCAACGCCGTCTGGAACGAGTGCTCCGCAATTGACTCCGCCGCTTCAAGCGGCACGCCGCGGTCGAGCCAGCCGGTGCGCGGAATCGACTTCAGGCGCAACCCGTGGCTGAAGAAGCTGATGAGGCCGCGTGCTCGACCGTTATCCGCTGACATGACGCGTTTCGCCCGGCATCAGCCGTTGGCGCCGCGTCGCTGCCAGTGGTCAATCACCTCTTCGAGTTCATCGTCCGACATGATGAAGCCCACGGCCGCGGTTTTGCGGGCGCTGCCGCTATCGGTCAACGAGCCGAGGGCGCGGCGCAGATCGCGCATGAACGCCATCTTCTCGTCCCAGGTGAAACCCGCGGTGAAGGGGAAGAGCGCGGTTTCCTTCGTTTCGAGGTAGCGGACGACCCGCTCGACGAGCGCGTGGTTGTAATCGGGGGGAGCGAAGAGCTGGGCCAAGGTCGATCATCCTCTTGCAACGCACCGGCAAACGGACCGCCGATGAGAACGGCACGGCATGTGATGCGTATTATGCCCCAGTCTATCGGTGCGTTCGGCCCGTTTCCCGGCACACCTTGATGCAGTGCCGCGAATCGCCGATCACGACGCAGGCCGCACCGGTGCGTTAGGCTGACGCCAGCGAATCGGGGCCGCTCGCCGGCTGTTTATTCGGGTGACGATGAGCGCACACGCATCCGCGCATGGAACGAATTCGGGAGTGAGGACACTCGATCGCCGCTGGTGGATCGCCATCGCGGCGCTCGCGGTTTTCCTGATCAGCTTCTGGATTAACCTCACGCACGTGCGCGCGACCCTTTTTCACCCCGATGAATCGCGCTGGATCAACCGCGCCCACTACCTGACTGACCTGAAGAACCCGCTCGGCATCGAGTGGGGCGATCGCTACCTGCTGCGCGGGCAGCCGCCGGTCGGTTCGTACGTGACGGCGATCGGCCTGTTGCTCCAGGGGCAGGACACCGACACCAATCAACCGTTCGACTTCACCAAGGGGAACGAGCGCAACACGGTCTGGGAGGCGGGCCACAACGCCATCCCGACCAGTGCCGACCTGGTGGCGGCGCGTCGGACCAACGCGTTCATCGGCGCCACAGTGGCGGCGCTGATGGTGGTGATTCTGGCGAAGATCACGTCGCTGGCCGGCGGCGTCGTTGGCGGATTCTTCGTACTTATGAACGAGCTGCTCCACTACCTGTCGAGCACCGCCCTCTCCGATGCCACCCTCGCGCTCGTCATCGTGCTCGCGACGCTGGTGACGATCCGGCTGGTGGAGCATCCGAATTGGGGGAAAACGTTACTGCTGGGGATATTGCTCGGGCTTGGGACGGGAGCGAAGCTGAGTCCGATCGTGCTGGCGCTCGGCCTGGGAGCGATCGGTGTCGCCTTCCTGCTTCGACCCTGGCTGCGCAAGGTTCCCGGGCTCGATCGATTCATCGATCACCTGGCGGCGGGTGCGGAGGATCGGGCTAATCGGCTCGCCTGGATGCTGATGTCGCTCCCGGCGATCACCGTCGCGACGTTCGTCCTGATCTACCCGTACGTCTGGTCGGCGCCCTACGAACGCACGCGGATTCTCTACGATTTCCGGGCTTCGGAGATGGCCAGCCAAAGCAGAATCTGGCCGAACCTGGCGGTGATCGGCCGGATCGACGCATTTCACACCCTTTGGGATGTTTTTCAGCGCGACTACCCGACCACGGGGCGCTTCTTCGATTGGGTGGCGGGATGGTCCGGGTTGCCTGCGTTGCCGAATATCGATGTCGTGTTGGCGGGATTTGGGCTCGCCTGGGCGGTAGTGAACGTGCTGCGCCGGGGGGTGGTGACGCCGCTGGCGTTCGTTTTCATCATCTTCGGCGGACAGGCGCTGGCGATCGTGGCCGGGTTGCGGGTTGATTTCAACCGCTACTACCTGCCGATCGTGCTCTTCGTTGGGCTTTGCATCGGCTATCTGGCCGGGGAAATGTACCGGTGGTTGGTCGCTCGGGTGAATAGTCCGGCTGTGGTTAGTGAATCTTCGGGCGTCTCGGATTCCGCTCACCGCTTGCAGGGTCGCTGACCTGTTTCGCGCCTTGCGGGGTGCCATTGGGCTCGAAGCCCAATGCTAGGGACGGAAGTGCCTCCGGCACTTGGGTAGACCGACGCCCTGGAAGCAGTTCTATTTTTAGGCCATGCGGCATGGCGTGTGATTCCTTACTGGTAGATGACCAGGTCCGGGGATGGGGTGAAGGCCAGGGTTTCGGCGGGTGACATGAGGGGGTTGTCCTGCCGGTAGAAGTGCTTGATGCCGTTGAACTCGATCTCCGAATTGGTGATCACCACCTCGTAGCTCATCCATTTGTCTTCGGGCGGACCCCAGCCGTCGGCGTCGATCACCAGCTGCACGCCCTCGATCGGGAAGATGTTCTCCTTGTCCTCGATCATGTAGTAGTTGAACTGGTGCACGATCAGGAACTTGGGCGGCACGCCATCCTCGCGCGCCCACTCGACCAGTTTGCGCTGGGCGTAGCGGACTTTCTTCGCATTGATCGCGCCGAGATGCACGCCTGGTTGCTCGCCCGGGGCCATCATGAATTCGGGGTCGAGCGCGGGATGGACGTGCGGATGACGCAGGTACTCGCGCAGGCGGCCGAGTTCGTTCGTGACCGTATCGTGTCCAAACTGCACATCGAGAATCAACAGCAGGTCGTTGGCGGCGGTGAATTCGATGTATTCCTGGATCACCGCCGGATCGGTCGGCATGATGTAGAGGCCATCAGCGCCGGCATCGGCCTGGGCGACCGAGGCGATCACCTCGAAGGCGAGTTTCCAGGGACGGCTGTTATCGACCGCTTCGTACTCAGCTCCCTGGGCGCGCAGGCGTTCGAGCAGCGTTTCCTTGTCGTACTCGCCGAGGATGCCCATCAGCGGGTTGCCGGGGAATCCGTAAAACGCAAGCACGCGGTGATCGGGAAAGATGGCGCCCGGCAAGGGGCCGGTTCGCTCGGGAACCGCTGTCGGTTCGGACGCGGGCAAATCACTGCCGGCGACCTCATGCTCTTCGGTGACCTCGGTGCCATCACTTTGCGCGAGGACCTTCGAACCGGCGGTGAGGGAAAGCGCGCCGGCGGCGAGGGCAGCCCGGCGAGAAAGCGGTTTTTGCAAAACGACGACTCCTGATCCGATGGGCCGGCGCATCGGCCCGCAGTGCCTTCATGGTAGTCGGCGAGATCGAGCGAGATTGTTCCGCGGAATACCCCGCCAAAAATGAAACCGCCGGGCATTCAGCGTGGAGGGATGGGCTCCATCGCCAGTCCGGCGGCCTCGGCGGCCTCAGGGAGGGATCTCTGAGGTGTACGTACATTAGCGTCTTCAGTGGAAAAGGTCAAGTTCCGGAGTACAATCCGGTCGTACCGAGCGCTAAAAAGCGCCGGGAATCTCACAATTCGGGACATCGGCCCGTTTACCAGACAGACTCGCAGCGGGGAAGCCTCGATGCCCCGCCCAATCAAGCATGGATGGTTCCCCGATGCGGGTCGCTTCCCTCAAATCCGTTCACTACGCCTGGATCGTCGCCGCGGTCAGTTTCATCACGCTGCTCGGCGCCGCCGGCTTCCGCTCGGCTCCCGGCGTACTCATCGTGCCGCTGCAGGACGATTTCGGCTGGAGCCGCGCCACGATCTCGCTGGCGGTCTCGGTCAACCTGATCCTCTTCGGGTTGATGGCCCCCTTCGCCGCCGCCCTGATGCGCACCTTCGGCATCCGGCGGGTGGCGGTGATCGCGCTGCTCGTGATCGCGACCGGCGCGCTGCTCACTACGCTGATGACGCAGCCCTGGCACATGGTGATGACCTGGGGCGTGATCGTCGGGCTCGGTACCGGTTCGATGACGCAGGTGCTGGCGGCGACCGTTGTCAACCGCTGGTTCGTGGCGCGTCGCGGCATGGTCCTCGGCATCCTCACCGCCGCCGGAGCGACCGGGCAACTGGCATTCCTCCCCTTCCTCGCCTGGCTGGCCGAGGATTTCAGCTGGAAATACGTCTCCTTCGCGGTGGCGGGCGGGGCATTGGCGGTGGTGCCGGTGATGGCCCTGCTGATGCGCGAGCGGCCGGCTGATCTGGGTCTGCGCGCCTACGGAGCGACCACCGATGATCCGCCGGTCGTTCAGTCGACCGGCCGCGAAGCCTTCAGGGCCCCGATCAACATCCTGCGCAAGTCAAGCGGCAGCGTCGATTTCTGGTTGCTGGCCGCGACCTTCTTCATCTGCGGCGCCTCAACCAATGGCCTGATCGGCACGCACCTGATTCCGGCCGGAGTCGACCACGGCATGACGCAGGTTGCGGCGGCCAGTCTGCTGGCGCTGATCGGCATCTTCGATGTCATCGGCACCATCGGTTCGGGGTGG
>JADLGF010000113.1 GCA_020849415.1 Thermomicrobiales bacterium | reverse complement strand
GCGCTCTACCCGAACAAAACGGTGGAAAAGAACCTGGCGTTCCCGCTGCAGATGCGCAAGACGCCGAAGGCCGAGATCGAAAAACGGATCAAGGAAACGGCCAAGGTGCTCGATATCGAGCACCTGCTCCACCGCCGGCCGCGCGAACTCTCCGGCGGTCAGCAGCAGCGCGTGGCGCTCGGCCGGGCGCTGGTGCGGAATCCGCGGGTCTTCCTGATGGATGAACCGCTTTCGAACCTCGATGCCAAGCTGCGCGTGCAGATGCGCTCGGAACTGAAGCGGTTCCACAGCGATCTCAACGCCACGATCATCTACGTCACCCACGATCAGATGGAAGCGGTGACGATGGCCGACAAGATGGCAGTGATGAACGGCGGCGTGTTGCAGCAGTACGATTCGCCGGCCAACGTGTTCGAGAACCCGGTTAACACCTTCGTCGCTGGCTTCGTCGGCAGCCCCTCCATGAACCTGATCCGGCTGAAGGTGGCGGGCAGCGACACCGGCGCCGATCTCGTCAGCGCCGATGGTTGGCGGATTCCCCTTTCGGCCGCAAACGCCGCCAGGGCGCGCAAGAGCGCCACGGACGATGTGGTGTTCGGCGTGCGGCACAGCGCCACCCAGGTGCACCTGCGGGAAACGCCTGGCACGATCCAGGGGCGGGTCTACACGGTGGAGCCAACCGGCGATCTCACCTACGCGCACGTCTACCTCGGCAGCGCGCTGATCGTGGTGAGCGTACCGGCCGATGTGCCGCTGCACCCGGATGACAACGTGTGGGTGAGCTTCGATCAGGAGCGGGTGCACCTCTTCGAAGGCGGCAGTGGCGCGGTCATTCGCTAGCGGTTCGGCCTTCATCCAAGTGGTGATTAGCCCTGCAATCGTTGCACGAGGTGCAACGATTGCAGGGCTAATCACTGAATCACGTCGATCGATGAAGGGGCCATATCCTTGCAAATCTTCCACGCCGTGGAGGATTTGCAAGGATATTCGTTTCGATAGAAGTGACTTGATACGCCGGCCCTCTCACATAAAGCGGGTGCCTATGACGTTGGCAGGCATCGAACGCCGCAGGCTGGCTTTGTAGGGGAGGCCCTTGTGGCCTCCCGGTCGCCCGCAGGCGACGAGCGCCGTCCGCAACGGCCTGGTTTCCCCGGGAAATACCCTGAACCGCGCCGGGTGAACCATCGCCTGCGGGCGATCGGGCGCCCACAAGGGACGCCCCTACAACGGTTGGGTTCAGCCCTTGGCGGCGTCAATCTCATAGGCACGCGCTTTAAACCATGCAAATCCGGCATCCAGTGCCGGATTTGCATGGTTTAACCGGATCTCGGCCGGCGCGGTATGCTGGAATTCGGGATCGATCGCGCAGCTCGCAACAGATGGAGGTGGACCATGACCGTGGAACCTGTATTCGCCAGTAACGAAGTGGCGACAATCTGGGGCTACCTGCGTGGCACGGTGGCGGGCATGGTTGAAATCGCCGCCGATCTCTCGACCGCTGACCTCCAGTGGACCCCGCCGGCTCCCGACACAAACAGCATCGGCGTGCTGCTGGTGCACACGCTGGGGAACATCGAAGAGAACATTCTCACCGTGGTGGCGGGGCAGCCCGGAAACCGGGTCCGTGAGGCCGAATTCGTGGGAAACGAGCTCACCGGCGCGGAGCTCGCCGAACGTTGGGAGGCGCTTTCCCAACGGCTCGTGACGGCGCTCGCCGTGATCGTGGACGATCAGCTCGAAACGGTCCACAACCATCCGCGCCGGGGTGAAATCACCACCCGGAGCATACTCCTCCAGGCCACTGTTCACGCCGCGGAACACCTCGGCCACGTTGGCCTGACACGCGATTTGCTCCGGGCGTAACTGCTACTCAGCCGATTCGGCGGCGGCTTTGGCGAGGGCGGCGTAATCCTCCCGGACCGGGGTGAAGACATCGAGCACCACGCAGCCCTCTTCGAGGGTGCGCCCGCCGTGCGGCAGGTGCGGCGGCACGCTGTAGGCGTCGCCGGGGCGAAGCACGCGGGTTTCGTCGCCGATGGTCAGTTCCATGGCACCCTGCACCATCACGCCGATCTGCTCGTGCGGATGCTGGTGGCGCGGAATCGGCCGGTTCGGCTCGATGGTGACCCAGTTGACCATCAGCGAACCGCCGCTGAACGACTGCATCTCGATCCCCGGCGCCGCCGTGAACGCGGCCAGTGCCGACTGGCTGAACCAGGCGAACGGGAAATCAGTGGCAATCTCGGCCGTCTCCCGGGCAACGCCCCGGGTGAAGTGCGAATCAGGCGCCTGATCGGCTTCGGGGTTGTTCACCAGGTACTCCTCAATCGTAGAAATACGGTGCGTATTCGAGATCGGCCCAATCATCGGGATCGTGCCCGGTGATGACGAGGCCGTTCTCATCGGCGGCGAGTTCCATCAGGCGCCGGGCGCTCTCCCGGCCGGCCTCCGGCAAGGCCTGACCGCGCCAATTATCGGTTTCGACATTCTCCCGTGTGTAAATGGCGTCGATCGCCAGCACCACCGTGCCGTTCTTCGGCAAGCGCACCACCACCGACATGTGCCCCGGAACGTGGCCGGGTGTGGCCAGGAGGGTGACACCGGGCAGGAGTTCCAGGTCGCCGTCGATCAACTGGAAATCGATGCCGGGCGGATTCCACTCCGCTTCGGGAAAGGGCCCGGGGTGCGATTGTGCCCATTCGAAAGCCTCTCGCTGGGCGATCACGCGCGCGGCGGTGAAATCGGCATTGTTCCCGGCGTGATCGAAGTGAAAATGGGTGCAGACCAGGATATCGATATCGGCCGGGGTGAGATCGAGTTCGGCGAGCCGGCGGACGATATCATCCTCCGGTCGCATGATCGTGGTGAGCGCGGTCGCGAAGGGGTAGCCGCGAAAGGTGGCGTCCGGATCGGCGATGTGCTTGCGGTGCATGCCGGTATCGATCAGCACCCGCTCCCCGGTATCGGCCTCGATCAGGTAGGCGACGATCGGAATCTGTATGCGCCAGCCGCGATCGCTGCCAGGTGTGAGTACCACTCCCTTATCGACATCGCAGCGTCCCAGATCGAGCAGATAGAGTTTCATACGTTCCCCAAGCGTTCACGGAGTGGGCGGGTTTCCCCGCGTCATCCCGCTAACCGTACCCCGGAACGTCTGAGCGGAGCGTTACCGTCGGACCATACGGAACCAGAGGAACGCCATGACGCCTTTTATCCCGCGTCGCGCCCAGGACGTTTCTAATGAGGCTGATGAGCGCTACCCGAACCGGGCGGCGGTGAAGGGGGCGAGATCGAACCGGGGCCTATCGCCGAGCATCAGATCGGCCACCCCGGCGCCCGAGACGGGGCCAAGTTGCAGGCCGGAGGGGCCATGCCCGGTGGCGACGAAGAGATTCCGCCAGCCGGGAACGTCGCCGAGGATCGGCTTTTCGTCGCGCGCGAATGGCCGCAACCCGACCCGCCACTCCGCCACCTTCCCGACCCGCAACCCATCGGCCACGGCGAAGGCCTCGGTCAATACCTCGTGCATGCCGCCGGCGGTGAAGGTGGGATCGAAGCCGGAATCGTGCTCGCGGGTGGCGCCGCACACGACGCGGCTCTCGGGGAAAGTCAGGATGTAGTGCGAGTGGTAGCCGGTCAGGATCGGCCAGGCGCTGGTGTCCTGCCCGACCATGTCGATGTGCAGAATCTGGCCCCGCTGCGGATAGAGATCGAGGAAAACGCCGAGCTGCTCGCCGAGCGCGGCCGACCACGCGCCGCCGCAGATCAGCGTCTGCCCGGCGACGATCGTTTCACCGTTGACCGTCACCCCGGTGGCGACATCATCATCGGTGACGATGCTACCCTTGCCGATCGCCAGTTTTGCGCCGTGCTTCTCGGCGGCGGCGCGGAGTGAATCGCGCATCAGGCGACCGTTGACCCGGGCCGGGCCGGTCGAGTGAATCGCGGCCGGAAGATCGGAAAGAGCCGGGAAGAGGTCTTTCGCTTCGGCGCCGGTGACGAGGTGGGCGTCGCCGATGTTGCCCATGCCGGCGGCGCGGCGGGTGCGCATCAGCTCCAGGGTCTCGGGCAGCCGATCGGCTTCCTCATCCGTGCGGGCAATGAAGAGCGAGCCGACCGTGGCGTAGCCGGTGTTGGTTTCGCCATCGGCGGCGAGTTCGGCAAGGAGCTTCGGATAGTACTCGACCGCGGCCGAGAAGATGTCGATCGATTCCTCGTTGATGCGCACGCTGGTGCCGGGCGCGATGATCCCCGCGCCGGCGTTGGTGGCGGTGCCCGGTTCGAGCGCATCGATCACGAGCACGCGCCGCCCCGCCTTCGCCAGCCGGTACGCCGCCGACCAGCCAAGCAACCCGCCACCAAGAATCGCTACGTCGACACTGGAGCTCGCCATCACCCACCACCTCACACACGCTTCAGGCCGCGCTGATTGTGACCGGCGCGGTTCTCACGCGGCAATGGTAGGGGATAGCACCATCAGAGGGCGGCTGGCTCGATCGTCAAAAACCCTTTCGATTGGTTCAACGCGCCTGCCGTTCCGTTGTATCAGGCGGCTTGTGAACGCCAGGGTTTCACGGTGTCCCTGATCTCATCACCGTAGAGGATTTCCGCGATTTCCAGATCGAAGCGCTTTTGAAGATCGAGCCAGAAGTGCGGTGTTGATCCCAGCCACTGTGCGAGCCGCAACGCGAAATCGGCGGTGACCGGTCGACGCCCATGCTCGATGTCACTCACCCGTCGGGTCGGAACGTGCAAGATCTCCGCCAGTTGGCGCGATGTCAGCCCGAGCTCTTTCATGACATCTTCCGCAAGGATCTCACCCGGATGTACCGGTTGATACGGCATTCGTTGCCTCCTGAAAATGATGATCAGTCGAGGCCGAGGATGCGGACGATCTGGTCGAGGTGATCGACGTCGTGGGTGGTGAACTGGAGTGCGATGGCATCGATGGTGATCGGTCCGCGGGTCGGGTGAACGCCGGCTCGCTCCCACTGCTCCGGAGCGAGCGTTTCCAGCAGCGCCAGATTCTTGGCGCGCCAATCAGCCCGGGCGGCGGCGACATCGGCCAGCTGCTTGCCGAGATAGTCGTGCTCGATCGGCAGGGTATCGACATTGATCGGCTTCAGTTCGAAGCCCTCTTCGGCCACGATCCCCGAGATGCGCTCGTTGCAGAGGATCTCGAAGTCGAGCAGGTGCCCCATCACCTCGAGGATGGTCCAACCCTTGTCGCCATCAGCGGGATCGCGGAGCGTGCCGGCCGTCGATTGATCGACCCCCTTGAGCAACCCGTTCAGCACAACCTGAGTCTTCTGCGCGTTAATAATCCGCCGGTCGGTAGTCATGAATCCGTCGCCCTTTCACGCTGCTTTCGTAAGGAACTCCACCCGCGTATTATCACGGAGAATTCAGACAACGTGGAACGATCGGGCCGACGACCTGCGGGGGATTGCCCGCCTATTCCCCGGTGTAGAAGGCGATGGTGGATTGGCCGCGGGGGGTGGCGGTTTCGGGCGGGGTGCCGGAGGCGATGTCGGCGGTGATCCACCGCTCGCCGCTGGCGCGGTAGAAGGCCTTCCCTTCCTCGCTCACCATCCACGCTTCGGATTCGGCCGGGGCGTCCGCGCCGGTGGCGAGGTGGATTGCCAGGCCGAGGAAGCCGCCGTCCCAGCCGATCCCGACCGCGCCCGGACCGAACTGATCCCAGTGCGCTTCCGGATGGGCGATGTGCGCCAGCGACACGCGCGTCTGCTCCGCGCCAATCTCGGTCAGGCGGACCTCGATCCAGCTCACCCCGCCGCCGAATTCCCAGGTGGCGTCGAAGCTGCGGGGCGCCTCGCAGGCGGTGACTGTGCCGCTCGCGTTGCCTAGCAACTGGTAGGCGCCGCCGAGGCGAAGATCGCCGCTGATCGGCAGGAACCAGCGCGGAATCCGCTCGACGTTCGTCAGCACATCCCAGAGATCGTCGATCGGGGTGGGAAAGGTCTGCTCCAGCCGCACGACCGTGGCCGGCTTGCCTTCGTACTCGCGATCCTCGACGCGGCGGGCGACGAGCCCGAGCTGATTGATGGCATCGATCATGGTGTTTCCTCCGCCTGTTTCCGGGCGCGTTTGCCGCGCGCGATTTCGGTCGCGATCGCGTCGAATTTCGGTTGCCAGTGGTGACGAACGCGATCGAGCCAGGTATCGATCTCATCGAACCGGTTCGGAGTGATCGCGTAAAGCCGGCGCGTTCCTTCCGGCCGCACGGTGGCGAACCCCGATTCCCGCAGCACGCGCAGGTGCTGCGACACCGCCGGCTGCGAGATGCCGAACTCGTTGCGGACCACCAGCGTCAATTCACCGGCGCTCTGCTCGCCATCGGCCAGCAGTTCCACCAGTCGCCGTCGTATCGGATCACCAAGCACATCGAACTCGTTCATGACGCGCATAGTATCAGCTATAGATTATATAAGTCAATGACGATATATCCGGTTCGGAGTTCTGAGTTCGTGGAGCAACGACCAAGGGGCGGTCCGGCATTCCGCCGAACCGCCCCTCGCTCAACCCCCAGTGCCGGAGGCACTTCCGTCAATAGCCCGGTACTTCAGTGCCGGGGCAACTGCAAGACGGTCAGTCCTCGAACGAATCGTCCCAGAAGTCGATCAGCCAGCGGCCGTTCTCGAAGACGAAGGTGACGAAGGCGATCTCGTTGTCTGCGTTGACCATCGCCGTTACCCGCCCGTCCGGCAGAATCTGAACGTTCTGGATCGTCACGTAGCCCGTGATCTGGTCCGGATTCTCCGGCGGGCTGAACCGCTCGAGCCCTTCGATTTCCGTGATCCTCATCCCGTAAACCGCCTGCATGCGCAGGAGATTCTCGCTGTAGATCGAGTACATCTCAAGCGTCGGCGGTGAATTACAGGCGACAACCTGAACGATGGTGTCGGTCACGCCGGCAATGGTTTCCGCATCCGCCGGCACGCCGGCCGGGGATTCACTCTGAAGGTTCGTTTGCGGCGTGCCGTTCGCCATCGGATTCGCAAGAATATCGGCGAAGCTGTCGATACTCCTTGGTTCGATGGTGCAATCGGCCGGGGTGACCGGGATCAGGACCCCTTCGCCAGCGGGCACGCTGACCGGAGATGCCTGGGCACTCGCATCGGAATCACCGGCGGTCAGACCAAACGTTGCCATTACGCCATCGCCATCGTTGGAGCTCTGAAGGCGGTACGACGCGCCGCTGGTCGTGACGAATGCATCGAGCGGAAAGAGTTGCACGCGATCGTTGATGGCATCGCGAACGCCCGGGGTCGCGAGGGAAACCTCGCCAGGATAGACATCGATCGAACCGGACAGGAGTGACACCGTGATCACGCCAGTGATCACCGAAACCACCCGAACCTCATCGCGAACGATCTCCAAAGCCATCCCGCCACCCGAGACCGATGAGATGGCCAGGGTCGCGACGCGATTGCCGGCCGGCGCCGCCGTTGCTGAACCGATCTGCGTGACGCTGACTCCAACCGTCACCCCCGGAGCGTTGCTGGCGAGTTCGGTCTCCGTGACGACGCCATGGATCACGTGCGCCGGATCGCTGCCGGTGTTCGTGATCGTCGGTGCGTTACGTTCGGAGGTGGTGATGTCGCCCGTGAGGAGGTTCCCGGTTTCGCCGGTCGACTCATTGGCGATCGTCACCTCGCCAAACTGAATCCAGGTGATGCCGCCACGTCCATCGGGTGCCTGCCAGCTGGCGCCCGGATCGATGATCACGTGGAAGAGGCCGAGGTACGCCGGACCCTCCTCACCGAGCTCGATCGTGTCGTTTGCGAAGGCGAACCCCTCGGGTTGGGGCACGACCTCGCTGGCTTGCGGGGTCGAGTCGTTGTCTGAGAGGTGGCCGGCCGGGAAGTAGGTGACGCCCCGGAGCGGACCGTCGCCATCATCCCGAAAGATGGCCCAGCCGCCGACCAGCGATACCGCCAGCAGCAGCATCGCGGCGACGCGCAGCAGCGGTTGATCGAAGAACCGCCGGCGAATGACGGGACGGGAGGAATTCGGAATCGGGGCGATCAGATCGCCGTCGTTGGGATATGACAAACCAGGTGCGGACATGGCAGCGGTGGCTCCTTCGGTGGATGCGAATACCCGGTGGCGAATCCGGTGGCGGGCCGGTTCGCGCAGGCGCGGGGTTTGGTTCATCAGCGTGGCGATGAAGGCGGCATCGGCGCCGTCTGACGGGTGCGTTGACTCCGCCTCCCCGGCAATCAACCGGTCCCAGAGGGCGTCGAGTCGCTCCGCCGCGTTGCCTGCGTCATTGGTTGGCATGGTGGTTCTCCTCGGAAAGAAGGCGGCGCAGTTGTTGCATAGCGCGGTATTGCAGCTGGCGCATGGCGGCGGACGAGCGCCCGAGCACCGCCGCGATCTCGCCGCCGTTCAACCCGGCCAGACGGAGTTCGATCACCCGGCGTTGATCCTCCGGCAAGCGCGCCAGCGCCTCGATGAGCCGGCGTTGCTCCTCGGCGATGAGGAGCGATTCCTCGGGCGTTTGGCCGGGATCGATCAACGGCAGCTCATCGTCGAGCGTCCGATCCCGGCGCGATTTTGCGCTCGAGCGCCAGGTGCTCACGATCACGTTGTGGGCGATGGTGAAGAGCCAGCCGCGAAACGAACCGGTCGCTTTCAGCGGAAAGGCCGCGAACGCCCGCTCGAAGATGGTCGCGGTCGCGTCTTCCGCGTCGGCGGCGGTTGGTAACCGCAACCGGCAATAGCGGTAGATGCCATCGGCGTAGCGTTCGTAAAGCTGCTCGAAGGCGGCGGCATCGCCGCGCTCGATCAACGCTTCGTCCGT
>JADLGF010000112.1 GCA_020849415.1 Thermomicrobiales bacterium | reverse complement strand
ATGCGTTTTCGCGATCCCGGCTGGCGGCTCGATCGAAACGCCGCCTCATCGGGGGAATGACCGATAGTGCGTTGCACCGTTCAACATCTGGCAGCTCGCCTGCACACCGCCTCGCACGGCGCTCCGGGCCGTTCGGCCGGTGACGCCGGGGTCGGGTGAGTCACGTCCATGCGCTCCAACCGCGGCCAGGAAGGCCCGTCGCCCTTTTCGAGTGAGTACTCGGAGTTCGCTCCGCCTTCGCCGCGGCGGCGGCCGCGTCTGCCACTCTGGATCCCCTCCGTCGGCACCCTGATCGCGGTGATCATGCTGGCGATCCCGCTGCTGGTAGCGATGAGCGGCGGACCGTCCGCGCCGAGCATGACCCGGGTCGATGCCACGCGCGAAGCCGCGCTCGCCCTGACGCCGTCGCCGACCCTCCAGGTCCAGGTCGTTCCGGAGCCGACCGCCACCGAAACGCCCTGGCCGACGCCCCCAACCGGTGAGCCGACCCCGACCCAGATGGCCGATCCGGCCATTACGCCGGTAATCTCACCGCCCCAATCTGCTACCACTGATCCCCGCGCCCTCCTGCCACGCTATCGGATCATTTCCTACTACGGTCATCCGCACACCGAGAACATGGGTATCGTCGGTGAGATGTCGAAGGAAGATCTGCTCGTCAGACTCCGCGAGGAGCAAGCGGCGTACGAAGCAGCCGATCCCTCGCGCCCGGTCATGCCAGCGATCGAGGTGATCGCCTCCGTGGCCCAGAACTGGCCGGCCGACAACGACACCTACCTGCTACACACCGATGATGCAACGATTCAGGAGTACGTCGATTTCACGGCCGAGAACGGCATCCTGCTGATCCTCGATCTCCAGATCGGACACAACACCGTCCGCGATGAAATCGATCGGATCGAAAAGTGGCTGCTCTACGAGCACGTCCACCTTGCGCTCGATCCGGAATTCGCCATGCCGGACGGCGTGATCCCGGGCACCGCCATCGGCGGCGTGGACGCGGCCGATATCACCTACACCCAGGAACGCCTGGCCAAGCTCGCGCTCGACAATGATCTGCCGCCGAAGGTGCTGGTCGTGCACCAGTTCTACGAAGGGATGATCCGCGATTCGCAGCAACTGGCGCCGGTAGAGGGTGTACAGCTGATCATCGAATTCGACGGCTTCGGGGACCCGGCCAACAAGATTGCCGGCTACAACCTGTTCATCCGTGACCGTCCGATCGAGTTCGGCGGCGTCAAGCTCTTCATCCGGCAGGATGATCCGCTGATGACCCCCGCCGATGTGGTGGCGCTGCAACCGCCACCCGATCTGGTCATCATCCAGTAACGGAAAGGAGCGGCCACCATGTCGAGACTCGATGATTTCCGCGCGCGCAAGAACGATCTCTTCAAATCGAGCGATCAATCTCCGCTCGACTCAGTCCAGCGCGAGCAATTCAGCGCCCTCGCCTATTTCCC
Organism: Thermomicrobiales bacterium; assembly: GCA_020849415.1. Lineage (GTDB taxonomy): Bacteria > Chloroflexota > Chloroflexia > Thermomicrobiales > UBA6265 > JADLGF01. Next base: position 5,094 of record JADLGF010000112.1, on the reverse strand, counting down.
GGAGAACGCCGACTTGGCCCTGACGCTGCCGATGGATCGAAGCGCCGCCGGCACCGACATCGTCCTCGATACGAGTGACGGTCAGCAGCGGCAGTACCGGCGGGTCGGGACGATCGAGGTGCCAGTCCGCGGGGAACCGGCCCGGTTCACGCTCTTCGCCATGCCGGGCCACACCCGGCTCTTCCTGCCCTTCATGGATGGCACCACCGGCGTGGAGAGCTACAAGGGCGGCCGCTATCTCGAGCCGCGCGAACGGCCCGATGGCCAGGTTGAGGTCGATTTCAACTACGCCTACAACCCCTACTGCGCCTACGGCGACGGCTGGAGCTGCCCGATCCCGCCCGAGGAGAACCGCGTCACCCCCCGCATCGAAGCCGGCGAACAGGAATTCAAGGGCTGAGAAACACCAATCTTCGGGAGTCCACACAACCGGTGTAGGGGAATCCCTTGAGGGTTCCCGCCGGCCCTCAGGCCGGCCACCTCGTTGCGATTCAGGGCGATTCCATTTAGAAACTCGATGGTGGCGGAAGGAGACGGTCGCCTGCGGGCGACCGCGGGAGGGCACAAGACCCTCCCCTACACGGGTTGCGCGCCATTCCGGAAGATTGACTGTTTGCGTGGTTATCCGGCGTCGGTGAAGGTGAGGCAGCTCCAGGCATCCAGGGCGGCGGCGGCGGCCAGTGACGGACCGCTGCCCAGCCGCAACGACCAGGCGAGCGCCACCCCGGCCGCCTCGCGCGGACAGCGGTAGGCGATCCGGCGCTGCTCGAGGTAATACCCGTAGATTTCATCGAAGAAAAGCTCGGAAAGCTGCCACGAGGAACTGCCCTGCTGATCGAGCACGATCAGCACGTTGCCGTGCTGCCAGGCCCAGACGCGACCGAGACCCCGGCGCAGGCCGGCGTCGGCGCGCGATTCGGCCCGGGCGATGGCATCGGGCGCCAGCCCGATCGGGGGAATGGCTGAGGCAACGTGTCTCAGATCAACCGGAGGGGCGGCATTGCCTCCCGGAGAAAAGGCGCTCATCGATCGACCTTCCGCGGCGGGGATGAAGATACGCGAAGCTATTCTGACGTCAGATGTCACGCGACCCGTCTCGACCCCTTGCCCCGTCTCTGGGCCGATTCCACTCGGCCGGTGTCGCTTGTTCACTGGACGCTCATTGCGCGCAAGGCTACCACTCAGGCTTTTCGCTAAACAAGACTGTGCAAAGCTTCACGAAAGGAGATTACACGACGTCATGAATCTCTTTCCACATAAGGAAGCCCGGCCGCGCGTGCGCGGCCGGGCTTCGAAACGCTGCTGCGTTCAGGTTCCTACTCTTCGGCAATGAAGACGCCGACGGCTCCCTGCGTGGCGTGACCGAACGAGTGGTTCACGAAGGTGTAGTGCCCCGGTTCCGGGCAGCTGAATTCCACCACCGCGCCATCGCCAGGGCCGATCGTGATCGATTGCAGCCCGACGAGTTCGTTCTTCGGATTGCCATTGATGTAGGCGCGCTCCAGGATGGTGCCAACGACGTGGAAGCTCGACCAGACGTTCGGTCCGCAGTTGACCACGAAGGCCCGGAGCGGCTCGCCGACCTTCACCGAAATCGGGTTCTCGGCGTACTGGTTGGCGTAGCCGTTGAACACGCACAGGCTGGGCGTGCCGTTCCCGAGCATCGCCACGTAGTTCGAGGTTTGCGTGCCCGAGCCGGTGCCGTCATCGGTCAGGTAGAACTCGCTCTGCACGAACGCGAATTCCTTGGCCGGGCTCCAGCCCTCCTTGGGATCGATGATCATCGCGCCGAACATGCCCGCACCGATGTGCATCAGCACCGGCGGGGTGCCACAGTGGTACATGTAGGCGCCGGGATACTCAGCCTTGAAGGTGTAGTTGAGTTCCTCACCCTGATTGATGGTGCGGTGCGCGTAATCGGGGGAGACCCGGGCCGAGTGGAAATCGAGCGAGTGGCCGATCAGGGCGTTTTCATCGACCTTGAAGGTGAAATCGACCGTATCGCCTTCCACCACCCGCAGCATCTTGCCCGGGATCGTGCCATCGTAGGTCCAGCCGGCGAAGTTGATGCTGTTCGAGACCGGCAGCGTGGCGTCCTTGGCGATGACGGTGATTTCCTTGTGGCCCGGCTCGACTGGCGGCAGGATCGGATCGTAGAGCTTGAATTCCTCCGGCGGCTCGCCGATCGCCGCAACGCCGTGCGCGTGCTGCATGGACACCTTGGGGGCATCCTGGGCGCCCGCGCCATCACGCATGAAACTGAAGGCCGGGAACGAGAGGCCGATGCCGGCTGCGCCGCGCATGACGTTGCGTCGATTCGCCGTGGTTCCCGGATCGGTGAGCTTGCCCATTTTGGGCTCCCTTCTTGAAGGTTGGATGCGGCCGGACTGGGCCGCGAGCCTGGCGAGCCACCAATGGCGAAGTGCCGCCCGCCGTTTCAAATTTCGTTACCGACATAGTCTGCCGGAGCGCGTCGTGGGCGTATCTCAATGCTGCCAGCAAACATCACGAAAGCGCAACAGTTTTTCGGAATCGCTCACGCGCCTCGGCAGCGGCCCCTCCGCCTCTGTCGCGCAGGCTTGCGGACAATGTGCAAATCCCGCGCCGCTGCCTTAAGATTGGCGCTTGACCCGGCCCGCACCGGGCCACCGAATACGATTCCGGCCTTCCCCGCGATTGCGCCTCGATTGGGTGCCTGGTTCAGGTTGTCCCGCTCGCGGAGGTCCACCGTGCAAAACAACGCCCCTCACCGGAGCCCGCGATGAGTCGCTTCGATCTGTCAGGCCAGCGGCTGCCGCTTCTTTCCATGAAGGAAGTGGTGATTTTTCCGCGCAATATCATCACCCTCTTCATCGGCAAGCCGCGTTCCGTGCAGGCCATCGAGGAGGCGCTCGCCACCGATCAGAAGCTGATCTTTACCATGCAGCGATCGGGCAGCGACGAGAACAATGCCGACACCTTCCACCGGGTCGGCACGCTCGTTGAAATCGTCAATTACGAACGGCGCGAATCGACCGGCATCCAGATCGTCGTCGAGGGGATGGCGCGCGTGCGTCTCTCCCAGATCGACGCCACCGGTCAGGTCATCACCGCCATGGCCGAGCGCCTGGCCGAGGTGACCCCCGATCCGGTCGAAGCCGAATCGATGCTGCGCCTGATCAAGGATCTCACCCTCCGCTACCGGGACGAAAAAGGCGTTCCCTCCAGCGAGGTGATCGATATGGTCCGCCGGGCGCATGACCCGGGGCAGCTGGCCGACCTGCTCGGCACCCAGCTGCTCGCCGGCGCCGACGAGGGCAAATCGCTCGAACGGCAGGCGCTGCTCGAACAGGTCGACCCGCTGCAGCGGCTGCAATCGCTGGCGATCAAGATTCGCGGCGAGATTGATGGCGCCGCCGCGCTGCGTCGCGCCAACGATCAGATTCGCGATCGCGCCGAGGCGGAGCATCACCGCGCCGCCATCAAGCGCCAGATCGACGAACTGCAGAAGATGCTCGACCCCGAGGAGGGGGACGAATTCGATCAATTCCGCCGCCGTATCCTCAATCAGGGGCTGCCTCAGGCGGTCGAGGATCGCCTGCTCAACGAACTCCGCCGCCTGCAGGGGATGCAGCCGGTTTCGGCTGAAGCGACGGTGGTGCGCACCTACCTCGACACCTTGCTCTCGCTGCCATGGTCGGACGAAACGGTCGACCGGATCGATCTCGCCCGGGCCGAAGAGATTCTCAACGACCATCACTACGGCCTCGAATCGGTCAAGGAGCGGGTGCTCGATTACCTGGCCGTGCGTGCGCTCGGCGCGATGACCGGCCGCGGCGGCGCCTCACCGATCCTCTGCCTGGTCGGCCCGCCGGGCGTGGGCAAGACGAGCCTCGGGCAATCGATCGCGGAAGCGATGGAGCGCAAGTTCGAAATTGTCAGTCTCGGGGGCGTGCGCGACGAGGCCGAGATTCGCGGTCACCGCAAGACCTACATCGGCGCCATGCCGGGCCGGATCATCAAGGCGATCAACCAGGCCAAGGTGACCAATCCGGTCATCCTACTCGATGAGATCGACAAGCTCGCCAGCGATCAGCGGGGCGATCCCGCCTCGGCGCTGCTCGAGGTGCTCGATCCGAGCCAGAACCAGGCCTTCCTCGATCACTACCTCGAGGTGCCATACGATCTTTCCAAGGTCCTCTTCATCGCCACCGCCAATTACAAGCAGCAAATCCCGCAGCCATTGCGCGACCGGATGGAGTTGATCGATCTCAGCGGCTACTACGAGGACGAGAAGGTCGAGATCGGCCGTCGCCACCTGCTGCCGCGCCAGATTCATGCCAATTCGCTCGGCGACGACGATCTGACGATCGGCGACGAAGTGCTTCGCCAGATCGTGCGTAGCTACACCCGCGAGGCGGGTGTCCGTGGGCTCGAGCGGGAAATCGCCACGATCTGCCGCAAGGCCGCCAGCCTGGTCTTCAAGGAGGGGGACACCCCGCCGATCCGGATCGATCTGCGCCGGTTGGAGGAGGACCTCGGTCCGCCCCGCTACCTGATCGGCGAGGCGCTCGATGGCAGCGAGGTCGGACTCGCCACCGGACTCGGCACGACCGATGTCGGCGGCGAGTTGATCCAGGTCGAGGTCGTGGCCATGCCCGGCCGGGGCGATTTGCGTATTACCGGCAACGCCGGCGATGTCATGCGCGAATCGGCGCACGCGGCGCTCACCTTCGCCCGCACTCGTTCGACCCGGCTGGGGATCGATCCCGATTTCCAGGAAAAGACCGACATCCACATCCACCTGCCGCAGGGCGCTATGCCGAAAGACGGCCCTTCGGCCGGCATCACCATGGCGGCGGCGCTGATTTCGTCCCTGACCGGCCGGCCGATCCGGAACGACACCGCCATGACCGGCGAGATCACCCTGCGCGGACACGTGCTGGCGATCGGCGGCTTGCGCGACAAGGCGCTGGCAGCGCACCGGAGCGGCATCCGTCGCCTGATCGCGCCGAAGGAAAACGACCGCGAGTACGAGGTGTTGCCAGCCCGGGTGCGGGACGAGATCGACTTCTTCTTCGTGAAGACGATGGACGAGGTGATCGAGTGCGCGTT
>JADLGF010000111.1 GCA_020849415.1 Thermomicrobiales bacterium | reverse complement strand
CTGGGGCGTGGCGGTGGCGATTCACGGCTTCCAGGTTTTCACCGGCCGGCGGTTTGGTCCCGATCGCGAGGCTGAGCGCACCGAGGCGTTGCTGCGGGGTGCGAACGCGGTGCCCACGACCGCCGAGTCGAAAGCCGGGGTGTCGGAGGGTCTGGCCCGTCTGATCAAGACCGGGAATGAATCGGTGCGGAGCATGCGAGCCAGCGCGGCGCGGATGTCCACTGAGGAGGCGCGGAACCAGGCGCTCGACGTTTGCGATCGGGCCGATTCGATTCTGGTGGCCCTGGTTGAGCCGCGCCGCGATGACCTGCTGGCGCACGAGTTCGTCGAGCAGGTGCTCACACCGGCCAACACGCTTTTCGCCAACTACGTCCGCCTCAGCGAACGCCAGGTCGCCAGCGCCGCGCCGGCCCTCCGCCGGGTGGAAACGCACGACCTGCCGCTGCTGGAGCGGACCCTCGACGACATTCACGAACGATTGCATCAGGATGACCTGGTTTCCCTTGAGGTCGCCAGCGAAATGCTCAGCCTCGGCCGCGCGATCAGCACCGGGGCGGAAATCGGAGGGCGCACGTGAGCCCACATCGCAACCGCTATTCCCGTTGGGATGGCACCCAACAGATCAACCCGATCACTCCGGACGAAATCCTGCGCGCGCTGGCCGATGACCTGCTCAACGAGGGCGATCTCAATCTGGCCATGCAGCGGCTCTTCCGCTTTGGCTTTGACGGCGAGAACGGTGAACGTTTTCCCGGACTTCGCGAGATGATCGAGCGGCTCCGGCAGCAGCGTCAGAAGCAGCTCCAGCGCTACGACATGGGCTCGGTACTCGGCGAGATCGAGGAGAAGCTGCGGGAGATCCTCGCCGCCGAGCGATCGACGATCGACGACCGGGTGACATCGAGCCGCGAGCGGCTGGCGGAGAATCAGGCCGACCGGGAGCGTGGTGAGGAGCCGGCCGATTCGCTCGATGAAGGCCTGCAGCAGATGCTGGAGCAGATCGCCGGCCGCAAGCGCGCCCAGCTCGACGCGCTGCCAGACGATCCGGCCGGGCGGATTCGCGGCCTGCAAGATTACGAATTCATGAATCAGGAGGCCGGGGAGGCGTTTCGCGAACTGCTCGAACAACTCCGGCAGCAGGTGCTTGAGCAGAGCTTCCAGGGCATGCAGCAATCGCTGAGTTCGATGTCGCCCGAGGATCTGGCCGAAATGGCGCAGATGATGCGGGAAATGAACGAGATGCTCGAACGCCACCAGCGGGGTGAGGAGCCGGGTTTCAACGAATTCATGCACCGCTGGGGCCACTATTTCGATGGCGACATCAACAGCATCGAAGACCTGATCGAACACATGCGCCAGCGGATGGGCGCGATGCAGCAGATGTTGAACAGCATGTCCGAGGAGCAGCGCGCGCAACTGCTCGATTCGATGCGGGCGGCGATGGAAAACCCGGCGTTGCAGGAGCAGATGGAGCGGCTGGGCCAGAACCTCGGTCAGATGATGGGTGGTCGCGACTGGCGCGAGGGCTTCGAGTTCAGTGGTGAGGAATCGCTCGATTTCGCCGAAGCGATGCGCATCATGGATCAGCTGAACGAGATCGATGAACTCGAACGGCAGATGCGCGATGTCCGGAACTGGAACGATCTGGCCGATATCGACGAGGAGAAGCTACGCCAGCTGCTCGGCGAAGAGGAAGCGGAGCAGTTGAACCAGTTGACGCAACTGGCGCAGACCCTCGAAGACGCCGGATTGATCAAGAAGAACCGCCGGGGGTACGAGCTGACGCCGCAGGGGGTGCGCAAGATCGGCGAAAAGGCGCTAGAAGATATCTTCCTGCACCTGAAGAAGGATCGCATCGGCCAGCATGAACTCGCGCAGGTCGGCGGCGCCGGCGAGCGGATCGACCAGACGAAAACCTACGAATTCGGTGATCCGTTCCTGCTCGATCTGCCGAAAACGGTGATGAATGCGGTGCAACGTCAGGGCGCCGGCGCGCCGGTGAACCTCGCGCCGAGCGATTTCGAGGTCTATCGCACCGAGGTGGTGACGCGCTCATCGACCGTGATCATGGTCGATCTCAGCCGCTCGATGTTCTACAACGGCTGCTTCAACGCGGCGCGCAAGGTGACGTTGGCGCTGGAATCGCTGATCCGATCGAAGTACCCGCGCGACGACCTGAGCATCATCGGCTTTTCGTACACCGCGCGCGAACTGAAGCCCACCGATCTGCCGACCCTCAGCTGGAACGAGTACGAGTACGGCACCAACCTGCAGCACGGCCTCCAGATCGCCCGGCAGATCCTGGCGCGGCAACGGGGGAGCAACAAACAGATCATCCTGATCACGGACGGCGAACCGACCGCGCACATCGAGGGGGGGCAGGTGCATTTCCACTACCCGCCGATGCCGAGCACCATCCTGGCGACCCAGAAGGAAGTGCTCCGCTGCACGCGGGAGGGGATCACCATCAACACCTTCATGCTCGAGCAGACGCCCTACCTCGTGCAATTCGTCAACGAACTCTCGCGGATCAATGGCGGGCGGGTGTTCATCGCCACGCCCGATCGGCTCGGTGAGTACATCCTGGTCGATTACGTCGCGCACAAGCAATCGTGGATCGGTTGATACAGATCCGCACATTGTGCGTAACCAAATGGGGTCGTTCGTCGTCTTAACTGCAAAAGGCATTCGTTCCCGCCCTTGAAACGAATGTGATTCGCATTGGCATGGGCAGGGCCGTGGCCTAGGATAGAGGCGGACGCGCTGAGGGAAGCGGCGCGAACCGCGCGTTGAGAGACGGGGAGCTGGTGGTAATGGGTTTGGCGATTACGAAACGGATTGCGTTGTGGCTGGCGATTGCCGCCGTATTTGCGATGGTGATCGGCCCATTGGGCGCCACCCTCGCGCCGGCGCAACTGGCGGCGGCTCAGGAAACGACCGAAGCGACGCCGGCAACTGAGCCGGATCCGGCCACGGAACCGGTCGAGGAGGTTATCGAGCCGGCCGAAGGTGAGGCTACGCCCTCACCGGACGACCCGATCGATGAACCAACCGACGAACCGACCGAGGAGCCGGCCACCCCGACGGCCGATGATCCCGTAGAGCTGACCGAAACCACGGCCGAGCAGATCATCATCACCACGTATTGCTACCGCGCGCCGGAAATGACCCGCGTCGACAACACGGGTGACACCGCGATCACGGTGCTCTCGATTCAGCCGGTGTTCGACGGTGTGCCGGGCAATCAGTATCTGGTTGCTCCGAATCAATCGAACATCAATGCCGGTTCGACCAAGATCTACCGGAGCGGCCCCGAGGCCACGAGCGGCACGGTCCTGACCACTGATCCGCTCTACAACACGACCTCTGCCCAGGTGATCGAGGTTGAAATTGCGACCTCGGCTGGTACGGTTTTGGCCGATTGCGGCCCGAATCCGAACCTCCAGATCACCGTGCCGACCGACATCGTGATCACCCTGAATTGCACCGCCACTCCGGAAACGTCGCGGATTGACAACAACGGCACCGCGATGATCACGATCAATTCGATCGAATCGCTGGACGGCAGCCCCACCCCGATCACGGTGAACCGCAATCTCGGCGCCGGCAGGACGGTGATCTATCGAAGCAACTACGACGGCGCCAGCGGCACCCTGCTGACGACCGAGGAGTTTTACACCGACACGCTCTACGAGAACGATGGCATCCGCCTGAACACCTCGATCGGCGTCATCGAGAAGACGTGCGCGACCAAGCCGCCAACCTATCCGTCGCAGCTCGAAGTCACGATGGACTGCAAGAACCTGCCAGAGTGGGTGAAGATCAAGAACGTCGGACAGGGTCCGGTCACCATCACTGGTCTCGAATCGCTCTATGACAAGAAGCCGATCGAGCCGTTCACCCTGAACAAGACGCTTCAGCCAGGACAGGGAGTTATCTATCGCTCGGGCACGACCGGCAACTACGCCAACGTACTCACGAGCCAGTATCTCTACAGCCCGAATGTCGGCGAGTCTGAGGGTGCGCGCATCTTCACCAAGACCGGCAAGACCTTCGTGGTGCGCTGCCCTGGCAGCCCACGGATCGAGGTCAACCTGACCACGCAGACGCTCTACGCCTACGAAGGTAACCGGCTGATCCGCACCTCCCCGGTGACCACGGGCAAGGATGGTTTCAATACGCCGACCGGCCGCTTCAGCATCCTGACCAAGGAAGGCACGATCCGGATGGCGGCCTGCTCCGGCGGCGAATGCTGGGACGTGCCGAACGTGCCGCACTCGATGCTCTTCCGCGAGGGCGGCTTCTACCTTCACGGCGCCTACTGGCACAACAACTTCGGGAATCCGGCGGCACGATCCAGCCACGGTTGCGTGAACCTGCCGCTCGATTTCGCGGCCTGGCTCTTCAGCTGGGCCAACTACGGCACCGAGGTCTGGATTCACTACTAGGATCGAATCATCACACTGACGACGCCCGAACCCCGCCGGAGCCATCCGGCGGGGTTCGCTGTGTTTCAACCGCAGATTCCCAGTAGTGTCCGTAGGGGAGAGCTTATGCCCTCTCGCGATCGCCCGCAGGCGATCGTCTCGCTACGAAACAACCGGCTTTCCTCACGGAACGTGGTTGTGTTGTGCGGCGCTTGTCGCCTGCGGGCGACCGGGAGGGCATAAAACCCTCCCCTGCAGACACTGGGTGGTGGTAGAGGGACAGGTTTCGGGGAACTGGGAACGTTTCGGGGTGTCCGTTCAATTGTTGCGAGTAAAAAGTCGCGTTAGACTGCCAATGCGTGAATCTCGTCGGTCCTGGATCGACCTTGACCGAGGTCTGCGTCGGGCGCTCACCCCGCTGCAACGGGCTCCACGGGAAGTGATTCCCTCCCTCGTGGCATGAGTGACGAAGCAGGTCCCCGCGGTTTCGAGGCTCGCGCGTCAGTGCCCATCCCACTGTCGCGCTCCGCTTTACCGGCAGCGCGCACAGAACGACCCGGAAGCAATCGCTTCCGGGTCGTTCGCCTTAACTCGCTTTGAATCGGATCAGGACGCCGCCTGACTTGGTTGACGGGAGGGGTGCGCGGCGAATCGGAACGCGACCTCGCTCGCCAGCGCGGCGGCATCGTCGTACCGACCGGCCGTGCGTAGCGCCCGTTCGGCCACTTCCAGTCCGGTCAGCGACATCCGCCAGAAGTTGGCGATCTGCGCCGGATTCAGGGTTACATCGAGCGTGAAGGCGGTGGTGAAGAAGGCCTCGGCGGCATCGACATTTTCGAGTTCGATCGCGGCGACGGCGCGGTGCGCCGCCACCCGGGCCTGCTGCCAATCGGGCGGCGAGACGACGCCATCGACCTCGAACGCGCGGTCGGTGCGCTCGTCCGCGATCCCGGTCAGTCCGAAAAACGACAGCAAAGCGCGGAGCGGTCCTCGCGGAGCGTGCGGGACGGCCACCATCGCGGCGTCTGAAATCATCATAGGAACATCCTCCCAACGTCAGGGCGTTCGCGCGTGCGCGGGGAGGAGGCAGGACGTTGCGGGGTGTCCGTACACTCGGTGCGTCGATGGTAACATTCGCCACCAACGATGACAATAGGTTGACGCGCGCGGTTTCGGGTTCAGGACGAACGGACAGGATCCGCCTTTTCCACACAGGCGAGGGGAGGGTGGCAATGCCGGAAACGCGGGATTTCGAGCTGAATCCACGGTTGATCGAGCTGGCCTCGGGAGCGCGACGGATCGTGGCGCTCACCGGCGCCGGGATCAGCACCGAATCGGGCATTCCCGATTACCGGGGACCGAACGGGCTCTGGGCGTCGCAAAAACCGCCGGAACTCGGCGATTACGAAACAAACGAAGCGGCCCGGATCGGCTTCTGGCAAGAACGCCGGCGGCGCTATCCGCAGATGCTGGCGCGCGAGCCGAACGCCGGTCACCTGGCGCTGGCCAAGCTCGAACGGGCCGGCAAACTCCTCGGGGTCATCACCCAGAATATCGATGGGCTGCACCAGAAGGCCGGCAATCATCCGGAACGAGTGGTGGAGTTGCACGGCACCACGCACGAGATTCGCTGCATGGCGTGCGGACGGCGCTACGCCGGGATCGATCTGCAACGGCGGCTCGATGCGGGTGAGGCTGATCCGCGCTGTCCCGTCTGCGGCGGTGTGCTGCGCAGTGGCACGATCCTCTTTGGGGAACCGCTTCCACCGGCGGCGATCGAGCAGGCGCTGGCGTTGAGCCAGGCGGCGGATCTGATGCTGGTGATCGGGACGTCGCTCGTCGTCAATCCGGCCGCCCGGTTGCCGCTGATCGCGCAACGCGCCGGCGCGGCGGTGGCGATCATCAACCGCGAGCCGACGCCGCTGGACGAGCGGGTCGAGATCGTGGAACGGGGCGACGCCGGCCCAATACTCGGCGCGCTTGCCCAATATGCGCTGGGAGTTTGATGGTCTGACCATCGGATGGCCGGATATGATTCGAACATCTGAATGTTTCGGTGCGGAAAGGGGATCAGACGGCAATGGCGACGGTCTATCGGGAATTGGAAGAGTGGCTCGATGAGCGCCAGAACCGTTTCATAGCGATCTCGGACGAAATCTGGGCCAATCCGGAGTTGGCACTGGCCGAGTTCAAGGCCTGTCAGTTGCAAGCCGATTCGCTGGCGGAGGATGGCTTCACCATCACCCGCAATGTCGGCGGGCTCCCGACCGCCTTCATGGCGGAATACACCCAGGGTGAGGGCGGGCCGAAGATCGGGTTTCCCGGTGAGTATGACGCGCTGCCGGGGCTTTCGCAGAAGAAGGTCGCGGTGCAGGACCCGCTGGTGGCCGATGGCCCGGGTCACGGCTGCGGGCACAACATGCTCGGCACGGCGTCGCTGGCGGCGGCGGTGACGATCAAGGCCTGGTTGCAGCACACCGGCAAGGCGGGCACGGTTCGTTACTACGGCTGCCCGGCCGAGGAGACCGGCGAGGGCAAGGGCTTCATGGCCCGGGCCGGGGCATTCGACGATCTCGACGCGGCACTCACCTGGCACCCGGGAGCGGTGAACACCGCTTCGGCCGGCAGTTCGCTGGCGGTCAACAACATCAAGTACCGCTTCAAGGGGCGCACGGCCCACGCGGCCGCCAATCCGGAAACGGGCCGCTCGGCGCTCGACGCCGTCGAACTGATGAGTGTCGGCGTGAACTATCTGCGCGAGCACATGCCCGATGCCGCCCGTATCCACTACGTTATCACCAACGGTGGTGGCGCTCCGAACGTGGTGCCGGACGAAGCTGAGGTCTGGTATTTCATCCGGTCGCCGGAGCGGTATCAGGTCGATGAACTGACGGTGCGGGTGCGGAACATCGCCGAAGGCGCCGCTCTTATGACTGAGACCAAACTGACCGAGGTTTTCCTGGCCGGCTCCTACAACATGCTCTCGAACCAGGTGCTGGCCGAGCGCATGCAGGCCGTGATCGATGAACTCGGTCCGATCGAATTCGACGCGGCCGAGTTGGAGTACGCCAAGCAAGTCGCGGCGGCTTTCCCGGAATCGCTGCGCGTCGGCATGATGAAGGCGTTCAAGCTGCCGGTCGATCTGATTGACGCCGGTCTGCCCGATCGCACCTATCCGATCAGCGACCGGGGCGAAACGATGCCCGGCTCGACCGATGTCTCCGATGTCTCCTGGAATACCCCGACCGCCCAGTTCACCACCACCACGTTCCCGCTGGCGACTCCTGGCCACAGCTGGGCCAATACCAGCACCGGCGGCATGTCGATCGGCCACAAGGGGATGATCCACGCCGCCAAGGTGCTCTCCATCGTGGCGAGCGATCTGATCGAGCAGCCGGACCTGCTCGCCGCGGCGCGCGCGGAGTTCGAGGAATCGACGAGGGGCCGGCCCTACGTTTGTCCGATTCCGGCCGATGTCCAGCCGCGCCAGGTCTAGCGACCGATCAGGACGATCAACGGTATCGGTGGAAAGGAACGGTCACATCGCATGGTTGAGTACCGGGAGTTGACCGAGTGGCTCGAGGAGCGGGATCAACGCTTCATCGCCATGTCGGATGAGATTTGGGCGAATCCGGAGCTGGCGCTGGCCGAATTCAAGGCTTGCCAGTTGCAAGTGGACGATCTCGCCGCTGACGGATTCACGATCACCCGCAACCTCGGTGGCCTGCAGACCGGCTTCATGGCTGAGTACACGCAGGGCGAGGGTGGGCCGAAGATCGGCTTCCTCGGTGAATACGACGCCCTGCCGGGGCTGTCGCAAAACCGGACCTCGCACCACGATCCGATCGTGCCGGACGGTCCGGGCCACGGCTGCGGGCACAACATGCTCGGGACCGCATCGCTCGCGGCGGCGGTGACGATCAAGGCGTGGCTCCAGGCGACCGGCCGGCCCGGCACCGTGCGCTACTACGGGTGTCCGGCGGAAGAAACGGGCGAAGGCAAGGGCTTCATGGCCCGAGCGGGGGCCTTCGACGATCTCGACGCCGCCCTGACCTGGCATCCGGGGGAGGTGAACACCACCTGGACCGGCAGCACCCTGGCCGATGACAACGTCAAGTACCGCTTCAAGGGCCGCACCGCGCACGCCGCCGCCAATCCGGAGACGGGCCGCTCGGCGCTCGACGCCGTCGAGCTGATGAATGTCGGCGTCAATTACCTGCGCGAACACATGGCCGACGCCGCCCGCATTCACTACGTCATCACGAACGGTGGCGGCGCTCCGAACGTGGTGCCGGATGAAGCGGAGGTCTGGTACTTCATCCGTTCCCCGGAGCGGCACCAGGTCAACGAACTGACCGCGCGTGTGAACAAGATCGCCGAAGGCGCCGCGATGATGACGGAAACGGCGCTGACGGTCGATGACGTCTGCGGCTCCTACAACATGCTGACGAATCAGACGATCGCCGACCGAATGCAGGAGGTGATCGACGAACTCGGGCCGATTCAGTTCGAGGAAGCGGAGATCGAGTTCGCGAAGCGGGTATCGAGCGCGTTCCCCGATTCGCTCCGACTCGGGATGCTCAAGAT
>JADLGF010000110.1 GCA_020849415.1 Thermomicrobiales bacterium | reverse complement strand
CGCGCGGGTACGATCGGGCGCTCGATCGCTCGAACGGCATCCCCTGGGCGCGCTGGTTCGAAGGCGGCGCTTTCAACTACGTCACGAACGCGCTAGACCGCTGGATCGATGCCGGGCGCGGCGATGACGCTGCCTTGATCTGGGAGGGCGACGACGGCGCCGTCACCCGCTGGAGTTTCTCGGAGCTGGCCGAGGAGACAAACCGGGTCGGCAATGCGCTGCGGGAACTCGGTGTCGAGCGGGGTGATCGGGTCGGCATCTTCCTGCCGATGCTGCCGGAGACGGTGGCGACCGTGCTGGCGTGCGGTCGGATCGGCGCGATCTTCACGCCGATGTTTTCGGGTTACGGTCCGGACGCGGTGGCGATGCGCCTGAAGGACGCCGGCGCGAAGCTGCTCGTTACCGCCGATGGCTTCTACCGGCGCGGCGGCGGCGTTCCGATGAAGGCGGTGGCCGACGTCGCGCTGGCCGATGCTCCGAGCGTCGAATCGGTGTTGGTGGTGCGGCGGAGTGGCGAGGACATCGCCTGGAGTGAGGGTCGCGATCACTGGTACCACGAGGTGGTCGGGCGGCAGTCGGACGAGTTGGCAGCGGTCGAAACGGACGCCTCCGAACCGTACATGATCATCTACACCTCCGGTACGACCGGGAAGCCAAAGGGAGCGTTGCACTGCCACGCCGGCTTTCCGATCAAGGCGGCGCACGATCTTGCCTTCTGCTTCGATCTGCACGCCGATGACACGCTCTTCTGGATGACCGATCTTGGCTGGATGATGGGTCCGTGGTTGATCGGCGGCGGCTTGATGCTCGGCGCGGCGATTGTGCTGTTCGAGGGCACGCCCGATTACCCGAATCCCGACCGGCTCTGGGAGATCATCGAGCGGCACAAGGTGACGGTGTTCGGCGTGGCGCCGACGGCGGTGCGGGCGCTGATGCCGAAGGGGACCGAGTGGCCACGCCGGCACGATCTCACCTCGCTGCGGGTGCTCGGCTCGACCGGCGAAACCTGGAATCCGGGTCCGTGGCAATGGTATTTCG
Organism: Thermomicrobiales bacterium; assembly: GCA_020849415.1. Lineage (GTDB taxonomy): Bacteria > Chloroflexota > Chloroflexia > Thermomicrobiales > UBA6265 > JADLGF01. The sequence continues at coordinate 1,725 of JADLGF010000110.1, read as the reverse complement.
AGGAGATCGGCGGCGGCGAACGGCCGGTGATCAATTACTCGGGCGGCACCGAAACCGGCGGCGGCATCGTCGGCGGGAATACGCTCGGCGATATCAAGCCCTGCTCGTTCAGCGGACCGGTGCCGGGAATGGCGGCCGAGGTGGTCGACGAAGCCGGCCAACGGGTACGGGGCGCGGTCGGGGAACTGGTGATCCAGCAGCCGTGGGTCGGGATGACGCAGGGGTTCTGGAACGACCCCGAGCGCTACCTCGAAACCTACTGGTCGCGCTTCCCCGATACGTGGGTGCACGGCGACTGGGCGGAGGTCGATGCCGATGGCTTCTGGTACATCCGGGGGCGATCGGACGACACGCTGAAGGTGGCCGGCAAACGGATCGGTCCGGCGGAAGTCGAATCGGCGGCAGTGGCGCATGAGGCCGTGCAGGAAGCGGCCGCGATCGGGTTGCCGCACGAGGTGAAGGGCGAATCGGTGCACGTCTTCTGCGTGCTCCGGCCCGGCTTCGAAGCGAGTGATCCGTTGGCGGAAGAGGTGCGTCGTTCGATCGGCAAGCAACTGGGCGCGGCGCTGCGTCCGGAAGAGGTGCGCTTCGTGCGCGATCTGCCCCGGACCCGGAACGCCAAGATCATGCGCCGCGTGATCCGCGCCGCGTATCTCGATCAGCCGGTCGGCGACGTGATGGCGCTCGAAAACCCGGCCGCGGTCGAGGAAATCCGCTCCGCCCGTCGCCGCGGTTGACCATCCCGGCTCCCTACGGACACAGGTCAGCGAAATAGTTAACGCCGTGTAGGGGAGGGTTTTATGCCCTCCCGCCGGCCGAAAGGCCGGCCACTCGGTGCGATTCGGGGCAGTTCCACATTGAAAACACGTTGCGGCGGAAGGAGACGGTCGCCTGCGGGAGGGCATAAACCCTCCTCTACGAGCTGGTTTGGTTGGTCCAGGCGTTCAGGAGGGACAAGACTCTCAGTGTGGCGATAGCCATACTTCAGTGAGGCGTGGAAATCTAAAGCATGGAGGCGTGTGTCGCCTCCATGCTTTAGGTATTTGAAGCAGAGGCGTCATGTTGCGAGCCATACTTTACGAAATCGAGGTTTTCTGAAGTATGGCCGCGTTCAGGATCGCCGGGTTTTTCGTTACGCGGGCTGGCGCGTCGGCCATCTCTCGTTAGCGGAGGGCCGGGAGGACTTGTTCGCCGAGGAGGCGGATGCCTTTCGCGTCGTTGAAGCCGTGCGGGGTGCCGAATTCGATGCGGGTGACGCCGGCTTCGAAGAGCTTTTGGGCCTGACGGGCGATCTCGGCCGGGGTGCCGGCGAAGGCGAAGCGATCGAGCAGATCGTCCGACACCAGGGCCGCCGCACCGTCGAGATCATCCTGATCCACGAGTCTGGCCATGGTAGGCAGATCGAGCGCGGAGACATCGACGGTCGGATCGAGCGGCGCCACTACCGGCAGGTAGCGAGCGGCTTCGCGCCGGACCCAGGCGCGAGCCGCCGCGCCGTCCTCATCCACGACGGTGACGCACCCGAAGACGATGCCGGTTGAGCCGATCGGACGGCCGGCTTTGGTTTCGCCGATACCCAGGTGTTCGCGAATCGCGGACACGAGATCGGGATTGGCCGAACCGCCGATCTTGACCTCGTCCGCGACCTCACCGGCGTACTGCAGCAGCTTCGGTCCCCATGAGCCGATCATCAGCGGCACGGTGGGGCGCTCGACCGGGTAATTG
>JADLGF010000109.1 GCA_020849415.1 Thermomicrobiales bacterium | reverse complement strand
TCGGCGGCGGATGCGGGCGAGTACATCGCCGGCTACATCGTCTACAACGACGTCTCGGCGCGCGGGCTGAACACCGTTTCACACCGCAAGCCGCGTCCGCTCGACAGCCTGCACGACTGGCTGATCGGCAAGTGGTGCGACACCTTCTCGGCGATCGGTCCGCAGCTGATCACCAGCGATGAGATTCCCGATCCGGCCGATCTCGAGATGAGCCTCTATGTCAACGGCAACCTGAAGCAGCACTCGTCGGCTGGCGAGATGATCTTCACCGTGCCGGAAGCGATCGAGTACCTCTCGAAGTTCACCACCATCCTGCCGGGGAGCATCATCTGCATGGGCACCCCGGGCGGCGTGGGTGATGCCACCGGCAGCTACCTGCAGCCGGGCGACCATGTGATCGCCGAAATCGAAAAGCTCGGCCGCCTCGAAAACCCGGTCCTGTAAGCGCCGAATCCGGCCGTAAACCCTGCGAAAAGGCCGGGCCTGATGGCCCGGCCTTTTTGTTGCCTGATTGCAATTCGGCCCCCGGGAGGCGGTGTGCGCGGGATTAACGCTTGAATAAGCGGTGGCCGGTGCCGTATTCTGACCCAGCAACGGCGAAGCGTTGACGGTGGGGCAACGGTGCGTCGTCCCTCCGGGCCGGCAAGCCCGTTCCTCACAACACGCGTCGCGCTCGGGAAGGGATTCGATCCGGTATGCGCGGTTTCTTTCACCGCCAGAGCAAATTCCAGCCAGTTGATCCCGATGAGAACGGGAACGATCAATCGATCCCCGATGATCTCTGGGTGAAATGCCCCGGTTGCAACGAACTCCTCTATTCAAAGGAACTCAACGACAATCTCCGCGTTTGCCCGAAGTGCGAGCACCATTTCCGCCTTCGCGCCCGCGAACGCATTGCCATGCTCACCGATGTCGGCTCATTCCAGGAGTGGAGCAGCCGCATCCTTCCGCAAAACCCGCTCGGATTCGCCGATGGCAGCGGCACCTACGAGGGCCGGCTGGAGCGCACCCAGCGCAAGAGCGGCGAACTCGAAGCGGTGATCGCCGGCGAGGCGACTGTTGAGGGCAAGCCGCTGGCGCTCGTGGTTTGCGATTTCGATTTCCTTGGCGCCAGCATGGGTTCCGTGTTTGGCGAGAAGCTGGTGCGGGCCACCGAAGCGGCGATCGAGCGCGGCATTCCGCTGATGACGATCAACGCCTCAGGCGGCGCCCGCATGCACGAGGGACTCTTTTCCCTGATGCAGATGGCCAAAACCGTCGCGGCGCTGAACCGCCTCGGCGCGGCCGGATTGCCGCACCTCTCGGTGCTGACCGATCCCTGCTACGGCGGTGTCACCGCCAGCTACGCCACCGTCGCTGACGTCGTCATGGCCGAGCCGAAGGCGATGGTCGGCTTCGCCGGACCCCGCGTGATCGAGCAGACGACCAAGCAGAAGCTCCCCGAGGGCTTCCAGACCGCCGAATTCCTGCTCGAGCACGGCATGGTCGATCTGATTGTCAGTCGCGATCAACTGCGCGTCATGACCGCCTCGCTCCTGACCCACTACGAGAACGCGCGCGTTGTCGCCGCCGAGGCGAGCGCGGCCGTCAACGCCGAGGCGCACGGGGAGGACATCGTCGTCTCCTTCCACTCGATGGCCCCGGAGCGAGCGCCCGATTCGGCCCAGACGGGAGAAGCGCTGTGACCGATGTCGCCGATCCGATTCAGCAGACCGCGCCCGAAGCGCCGGTGAGCGCCTGGGATCGGGTGAAACTCGCCCGCAATCCGAAGCGGCCGCACACGCTCGATTACCTGCACGATCTCGTCGCTGATTTCGTGGAACTCCACGGCGATCGTACCTTCGGCGATGATCAGGCGTTGATCGGCGGCATCGGCAAGTTCGATGGCCGCTCCGTCATGATCCTCGGCCATCAGAAGGGGAGCGATACCCGCGAGAATCTCAAGCGCAATTTCGGCATGGCGCGCCCCGAGGGGTACCGCAAGGCCGAGCGCCTGATGCGTCACGCCGAAAAATTCCGCATGCCGGTGATCACCTTCATCGACACCTCCGGCGCCGATCCGACCCTCGGGTCCGAGGAGCGCGGCCAGGCGATCGCGATCGCCGAGAGCCTGGTCACCATGGCCGGACTGCGCGTGCCGATCGTGGCGACCGTGATCGGCGAGGGGGGTAGCGGCGGCGCGCTGGCGATCGGTGTGGCCGATCGTGTGCTGATGCTCGAGAACTCGGTCTATTCAGTCGCCTCGCCGGAAGGTTCGGCATCCATTCTCTGGAAAGACGCCGCCAAGGCCCCCGAAGCGGCCGAGCGGATGCGCATCACCGCTCACGAACTCCTCGAGTTCGGTATCATCGATGAAGTAATTGCCGAGCCGGCGCCGGCGCACGAAAACGCCCGCACCGCCATTCGCGCCACTGGTCAGGCAATCAGCCGCCACCTGCGCGAACTCATCGCCGCGTTCCCGCTGCACGATGACGAGGCGCTCGATCGTCTTGTGGCCGCCCGGTACACCCGTTTCCGATCGATCGGATCCTGGCAGGAGGAATCGGCGGGCTGACCGTAGCGGACCACCCACGCCGGAGTTAGCGATTTGACCGCCCCGAACGATATTGCCTCGCGCGCCGATATTCTTGACCTCACCACCACCTTTTACCAACGCGCCTTCGCCGATGATCTGCTCGGCCCGGTTTTCATCGACATCGCGCAAATGGACCTCGAAGCCCACCTGCCGGTTATCTGCGATTTCTGGGAGAACATCCTTTTTCGCACCGGCGGCTATCGCGGCGGCGCTTTCGCGCCGCACGTCATGCTCCACCAGCAGGTGCCGTTGGACTGGCCGAAATTCGCCCGCTGGCTGGAAATCTGGTTCGGCACCGTGGACGATCTCTTCGCCGGCCCGTACGCCGATATCGCCAAGATGCACGCGCAGAATGTGGCCCTGGCCTTCAGCCAGCGGCTCGAAATGATGCCCCGGATCGCTGGACGCTACGCGTAGTTCCGGGTCCCGCGTACCGAGTTCCGTGTAACGACCCGGAGCCCGTACGCGGAACCCGGAACCAGGAACCCGGAACCATGGAAAAGCCCGACATCACCACCCCCGAAGACGTCCGCGATTTGATCGTTACCTTCTACAACCGTGCGTTCCGGGACGACATGCTCGGAACGGTGTTCGTGGACATCGCCAAGATGGACCTCGAGGCTCACCTGCCGGTGATGCGCCAGTTTTGGGAAACGGTGCTCTTCCGCACCGGCTCCTACCGCGGTAACGCCTACATCCCGCACGCCGATCTGCACGCCAAGGTGGAACTGACCGCGCCGATGTTCGAACGCTGGCTGAAGATCTGGGGCGAAACCGTCGATGAACGCTTCGCCGGCCCCAGAGCCGATCGCGCCAAGGATCAGGCCGCGCGGATCGCCAAATCGATCCACCACCGCCT
>JADLGF010000108.1 GCA_020849415.1 Thermomicrobiales bacterium | reverse complement strand
CAGACGGCGGCGCCTTCGAGCGTCTGCATCGATTTGACGCCGGTTTCACCGCCGGCGCGGCGCTCGACCATCGCCTGAAATGCCTCCAGCGCGTGGTAGCCGTAGGCCTCGGTCGGACCGTACCCGACCACCAGCGCTTCGGTCAGTCCCTCGACCCCGAGCGGATATTCGAGCGCGGGCTGTCGCCAGGCGATCGGCAAGGTTGAGCCGGCGACGAAGGGAATAGCGAAGCGCTTCGCCGTCTGGTACATGAATTCGGCGTCTTCATGGTTCCAGGCAAGGTGCTTGTCGTTGAAGATCGGCACGAATGTGCCGGCGCCGATCATGGTCGAGATGGCGGCTTCGAATAGGCGGCGGCGGGGATAGAGGATCTGATCGAGTTCGTTGCGGCCATAGTTGCCGTGTTCGCCGATGAGGAGCACGCCATCGACATTGACACCGGGTTTGCCGACGCCGATCGCTTCGGCGATCGTGTCGAAGATCGGCACACCACATTTGGCCGCCATCGCCACGCCCATGTCGTTATCCGGGATTTGATCGAGGTAGAGCGAAACGACTTCGATGCGTGGTTCGGTGGGAACGCCGTAGAGCTTGTAGCCCTCGAGCAGCTTGGTAACGATGACATCGGCGTGCGAGTTCTCGCGATAAACGGTGGCGATTGCGGCGACGGTTTTGCGAGCCATGATCTCTGCGTGCTCTCCCCGGTCACGTCGGTGGTCAACCGCGGCATCATAGCCGCCTGACGACGATCGCGCCGCGCCCTTAACGTCGAACGCCCCGACACTCCGGAGTGCCGAGGCGTTCGAACTGGGAAGGGAGGGAGAATTAGACGAAGGGAGCGGCGATGTAGAGATCGATCTCGGTCTCGTTATCGTCGTCTTCGATCTCGGCGATGCCGAAGACGCCGGAATCGCCGATGGCCGCGATGCCGATCCGGAAGCTGTCGCTCGTGCGGCTGGTAATGCCGCCGATATCGCCACAAGCCAGCGGATTCTCGAGATCGCCAATCACGATCGCGTGCGGAGCGCCCATGAGGGCGGAGAGACGGACGCGGACATCATTCTCGGACGAGAGAACGGCGAACGCGGTCGAGGAGCCACTGAACGAACCGCCGATGCGCGGATCGTTGTGCGTGACATCGCGCAGCGAATGGAGCTGGGCGCCGATTTCAGCGCAGGAGCCCTGGACGACCATTGCCTTCATCGAGGGTGGAGTCGACTGGGCTGAAACACCCGCAATCGCGCCGGCCGACAGGATGGCGGCAAGGCCGAAGGTGGTGATCAAACCGCGCAAACGCGTGACATGCATGAATCGTCCTCCCGGACGTTACGTTCGTAATGACACGTTCAAAGAACTAGGAGGAGTATTCAAAAATGCACTGGTAACTTCAATGGTACGAACGCACCTGACGATGACCAATCATTGAAACGGCTGACGCGTGCGCAACCAAAGAGGCCACCCCAGGAAGGGGTGGCCTCCGGATCGGTTCGAAACCGTGTGGTTATTGGTTCGGGACCGCGACTTCGATGTCGATTTCGGTGTTGCTGTCGTCATCATCGTCGTCGAGATCGTTCTCGCCTTCGATGTGCGCGATACCGAAGTAACCCGAATCGTTCCACGGCCAGAGTCCAACTTCGATGTCGGAATCATCGTCATCGTCGCCAGGAACGTGGCCACCGATATCGCCGCAGGCAACCGGGCTGTTCGGATCACCGATCACGATCGAGTGCGGTGAATCGAGCATGGTCACCAGCGAGATTTCGACCTCGGAATCGGAGTCGAGGACCACCATTGCTGACGGCAAACCGCGGAACTCCGCGTCCGCGTGATCGAGGGTCAGGTTACGCAGGGTTTCCACCGCTTCGCCGCTGAGATCGGCGCAGGAGGTGGCGAAGATGCTCGCCTGGAGCGTATCGGTCGCCGGTGTTTGCTGGGCCGAACTCAGCCCGACGCCGCCGGCGATCACCGAGGCCGAAAGCAGGAAGGTCGCCGCCAACCGGCGAACGTGCGATTGCTGCATGCTGGTCTCCTCTACGTTACCCGTTTCATCGACGGGCTGTGGTTGGAGAAACCCTAGCATTCACATCCGCAAACGTTGTCTCCTTGGCGACGAATTACGTAATCAGCGTTTAATGGCTGACAAAGTACGGTTGCATTAGGGGGAGCCGGTTTGTCGCGGACCGCGCGGCTATCGGGGGGTGAGGCGGTTGATTTCGCCAGTTTCATCGACGATCAGTCCGTCGGTGGCGAGGCCGATGAAGAGTCCGTGTTCAACCACGCCGGTCAGGCCCTTGATGGCCGCTCCGAGCGCGGCTGGATCGGTGATCTCCCGGCGGGCGCAATCGAGCAGGTAGTTCCCGGCGTCGGTGACGACCGGTTCTCCCGCATCGCTCCGGCGCAGCACCGGTTCGAGTCCGAGTGACGCCACCCGCTCCAGGGTGTGCGGCCAGCCGTAGGGGATCACCTCGATCGGCAGTGGCAGACGGAGGCCGAGCGTGGTGACGAGTTTCTCGGAGGCGGCGATGACCACGAAGCGAGCGCTGCGCTCCGACACCAGCTTTTCGTAGAGGAGGGCGCCGCCGCGTCCCTTGATCAGGGTCAGGGCGGGATCGATCTCGTCGGCGCCGTCGAGGTAGATGGCGATGTCGGCGACATCATCGAGTGAAACGACCGGGATACCATTGCGCTTCGCCCGGGCCTCGGTTTGCGACGAGGTGACGACCGCCGAGATGGTCAGGCCGGCCGCGACCCGCTCACCGAGCGCGTCGATCATGGCGTCGGCGGTCGAGCCCGTGCCGAGGCCGATGATCTGGCCATCCTCGACCAGTTCCGCCGCCGCTGTACCGAGTCGCGCCAGACGTTCCGCAAGCTCCATCGTCAGTTCGATCACCCGTTCACCGCGCGAAGTTGGCCGGCGGCTGCTTCATCGAGCAGCCAGATCAGGCGGCCATTTTCGGGGTGAATCAGCTGGGATGGCAAGCGGTCGGTTTCGGATGGTCCGTCGATCACCTCGGCGAGGCGATTCGCCTTGCCGGCGCCGGCGATAAGGAAAACGATAAGCCCGGCGTTGTTGATCACCGGCGCGGTGATCGTGAGGCGGGTGGTATTGAGTTGCGGCACCACGTTGGATACCGCCCAGCGATCGGTTTCCGCCAGCGCGGCGGTGTGCGGGAAGAGGGAGGCGGTGTGACCGTCGTCCCCCATGCCGAGCAGCACGAGATCGAAGCGTGGCCGGCCGCTGGCAATCAGCAGGCGCTCACCCAGTATCGCCTGGTAGTTGGCGGCGGCGGTCTCAGGGT
>JADLGF010000107.1 GCA_020849415.1 Thermomicrobiales bacterium | reverse complement strand
CGAGGTCACCGGGCCGCTCGGCGAATCGGCCGACATCAGCGGATTGAACGTGGAGAGGCCGGTGTTGATGCCCATCACCAGCGTGCCGCCGGTGGTCTCCGGCTCGGTGATCTCGAATTGGTCGAGCAGCGCCTGGAAACCTTCGTCCGCCGATATCGAGACGGAGGCGGCGCCCCCCGTGGACGTGGCATCCTGCGCGCCGGCGGGCAGGGCGGCGATGAATGACGCCAGGCCGGTGCCGGCCATGCCGAGCAGGCTCGCGCGCTTGATCAACTCGCGCCGTTCGATCTTGCCGTCGGTGAAGTCAAACCAGGCCTGGGCCAACCGCGGGCCAAATTGATCGTGCATCGTTGCTGTCCTTGCGCTACGGGTCGACGTCGGTTCCGGGTTCCGGGTTCCGGGTTCCGGGTTCCGGGTTCCGGGTTCCGGGTTCCGGGTTCCGGGTTCCGGGGAGCCATCGTACCAAGTTGAAGGCGACCCCGCACGCGGAACGCGGTACGGTGAACCCGGAACCCGCGCTAGCGCGCCGGAGCGATTTCGCGGATGCGATCGGCGAGCAGCTCGGCAATGTGCTTGACCTCCAGCGGACGCCCGCCGGCATCGCAGCCGCCGCGCAGGTGCATGATGCAGCCCTGGTTGTCGGTGACGATCGTGTGGGCGCCGGTCGATTCGGCGTTGTCGAGCTTGCGGTTCATCAGCCGTTCCGAGATTTCCGGGTAATCGAAGCTGAATGAGCCGCCGAAGCCGCAGCAAAGGGTGTTCTCCGGCAGTTCCCGAATCTCGTCGCCCAGCACCTCGCCGAGCACCCGGCGCGGCTCCGCGTGCAGTCCGAGCGCGTTCGAGCCCTGGCAGGAATCGTGATAGGTGATCGTTGCGCCGGCGCCGTTCTTCGGGGCCAGATCGCCCGCCTTGAGCTGCGCCACCTTGTCGATGAAGGTGGTGAAATCGATCACCCGCTTGCCGAGTTGCTCGGCGCGCGGCAGCCAGAGGCGATCATTCCGGAAGAGGTGCTCGTAATCCTGCGCCAGGGTGGCGACGCAGCTCGCGCTTCCGGAGACGATCAGATCGGCCGGAAGCCGATCGAGCGCGTTGATCGTCTGCTTGGCCATGCGCACGGCGGCGGTTTCATCGCCCGAGTTGTTGGCGACCAGCCCGCAGCAATGCAACCCGTCCGGGAAGAGCACATTCACCCCGAGCGCCTTCAGCGTGGTCACGATCGATTCGCCCTGCTCGGGGAAGATGCGATCGGTCATGCAGCCGGGGAAGAGCGCGACGGTCATGCCGGCGGCGAGATTCGGGATCAGCGCCTTTTCGGCGGCGAGCTTGCCGTGGTACTTCCGCACCCGGTCCCGCAGCGGCCGGCTCGGCAAAGCCGGCATCGAGCGCCAGCGGGTCTGCTTCTTCAGCCCCGGCAGGTGGTTGCCGCGCACGAACTGGCCCGATTGCAGCGGCTTCTGCAGTTTCGCCCCGACCCGGGTCGCGACCGCGAAGGCGCTGCGGCGTCCGTAAACGCTGAGCACCGCCTTCTTTTCGAGCGCCAGCCCGTTCGCTTCCACCACCATCTTGCGCACATCGAGAATCTGGCGGGGAAGGGGAATACCGACCGGACAGACCGTTTCGCAGGCGTTGCACGAGAGGCAGAGACTCTGTGGCTTGGCGATGTCTTCGAGCGTATTCAGGAAGGGGGTCACCACCAGCCCGATCGCGCCGGTGTAGATGTGCCCAAAGACGTGTCCGCCGACCTCGGAGTAGGGCGGGCAGACATTGGCGCAGGCGCCGCAGCGGATGCAGCGGAGCGCGTCGATGAATTCCGGCGTTTCCCGCATCTTCCGGCGGCCGTTATCGACCAGGATGATGTGCATTTCGTGGCCGGGGGTCGGCCCCGAGATGAAGGTCGAGTAGACCGTCATCTTCTGGCCGGTGCTGGAGCGGGCCAGCAGGCGCAACTGGGTGGTGGCGTCCTCGAAGGTCGGCACCAGTTTTTCGATGCCGGCCATCACCACGTGCACCGGCGGCGCCGAAGAGGCCAGCCGCCCGTTCCCCTCGTTGGTCACCATCATCACGGTGCCGGTTTCGGCGATCAGGGCGTTGGCGCCGGTCATGCCCATGCCGGCTTCGAAGAACTTCGGCCGGATTTCATCGCGGATGGTGTGAACCTGCGCCTCGATGATGTCACGCGGCGTCGGGATGCCGAGTTTGTCGTTGAGCAGATCGCCGACATCCTCCCGGCCCATGTGCAGCGCCGGTCCGACGATGTGGCTGGGGCGTTGCCCGGCTTTCTGGATGATCCACTCACCGAGATCGGTTTCGACCGCTTCGATATCGAACTCATCGAGGTAGTGATTGAGTTCGATCTCCTCGGTCACCATCGATTTCGATTTGACGATCAGGTCGATCCCGCGCGCCTCAGCGATCTCGCGCACGATCCGCCTGGCGTCATCGGCGGTGGTGGCGTGATGCACAATCGCGCCGTTGCGGGTGGCGTTCGCCTCGAATTTGGCGATGTATTCCTCGTGGTGCGCCAGCACCTCGTCCTTGGCGGCGATCAGGCTCGCCTTGAGATCCTCAAAGGAAATCTCCCGGATCGAGCGATCCCGCCCGACCCGCCAATTGCGTTGATAGGTGGAAACATTGCGCGAAAGCCGCGGATTGGCGAGGGCAGTGGCATACCGCTCGG
>JADLGF010000106.1 GCA_020849415.1 Thermomicrobiales bacterium | reverse complement strand
TACGAGCATCGAACGGCAGCGGCTGATTGCCTAGCAGGAACGTGTGCGACGGAATCTGCGCGCAGAGCCCGTGCAGCACCGCGTGCGCCTTCTCGGCGAGCGGCCAGGGCGCGGCCAGAAACCCGGCAAACCCCGCCAGCAACACCAACCACGGCAGGTGCTGCCGGTAATCGGGTCCGGTTCGGGTATGTGCGTTGTCGGCGGTCATCTGAGCCATACGGATACTGTATCAGGCAAACGGTCCGAAAATCGTGATCGCATTCCAGGAAATCGATTCAGCACTACCCACTATTGCCGCCTCTTCACCTGGTTCCAAACCACTACACTGCTCGCAACAACCACCCGGTTTGGGAAGGTTTTATGCCCTCCCTGTGGCCCTCAGGCGACAAGCGCGGTTCGCGAACGAGTGGTGAAGAAGGAAAACCAGCGGTAGCGCAACGAGTGGCCGGCCGCGAGGCCGGCGGGAGGGCACAAGACCCTCCCCTACACGTTCAAATGTCCACATGACCACATAGAAGGAACGAACAGGTGCCGGTTCCGAAACGTCGAATCACCACTGAACAGCGGTTGGGCATCATCAAGGTGATGCTCGGGCTTTTCTTCATCCTGTACCGGCTGGTGCGCGGGCACAAGACCGACAAGTTCGATCGCGCCGTTACGGCCGCCTTCCAAAGCCAGAAGAACCCGGCCTTTTCGAAGGTGATGCACCTCGTTTCCTGGCCCGGATTCCCGCCGCAGAGCCGGATCATCCCCTGGTTGCTGCCGATCTTCTGGGCGATCACCGGGCGCTGGACCGAAGCGATCGTGCAACTCGGCGGCTGGGGCACCGGCATCCTCTCGGCCATCTTCAAGAAACGCATGAAGCGCCCCCGCCCCAGCCGGTTCGACTTCTACTTCGCCCCGGCCAACATCGGCGGCACGTCGTTCCCGAGCGGACACGTTATCAACTACATCGGCGTCTACGGCACCTTTGCTTACCTTGCGGCCTTCAATATCAGGTGGAAACCGCTCCGCCGGCTGGTGCTCCTCGGTATCAGCGCGCTGCTCGCGCTGGTTGGTCCCAGCCGGATTTACCTCGGCCACCACTGGGCGAGCGATGTCACCGCCTCGTATCTGCTCGGCAGTGGCTATGTGGTCGGCTTGACCGGGATCTACCGCTTCATGAAAGAACGGGAGGCCGATCTGCTCGAGCACCACGCGGCGGTCGAGCAACCGGCCGAGTTCGAGATCGTCGGTCACGGCGGCGCTGGCGCGTTCCATTACGGCAATTCGAAAACCGCCATCGAATCAGCCCTCCGCTTCCCGATCGAGCGGATCGAACTCGACGTGCGCATCTCCGCCGACCGCGAACTCGTGCTCGTTCACGACGATCTCGTTGTAATCAACGGCAAGAAGCGCCCGGTCGAAGAAATCACCAGCGCCGAACTCCGCGCCACCCTGCCCGATTTCCTGACCTTCGACGAAGCGCTGGCGCTGATCGACAATCGCGTGCCGGTGATGATCGATCTGAAGAAGGGCAATTTCGTGCCCGAGTTGATCGAATCGATCGAGCGGAACGGCCTTCAGGATTCGGCCATGATTTCCTGCACCGATCCCTGGGCGATCCGCAAACTGCGTGATGCCTTCCCGCACATGCCGATCGGCCTCAGCACCGGCCACCGTCCGGTGGGATTTGCGGTTCGAAGCGGCGGTTCGCTGGTCCGAAACATCGTTCAGGATTTCGGCGCCACCCCCCTGCTCGCGGCCCTGCGTTGGTCGGGCGCCAGCGCGGTGATGATGCACCACCACCTGGCCACTCCCCAGCTCGTCCAACTCCTGCACGATCACGACTACGTGGTTTACGCCTGGACCGTCGACAACCCCGCCCGGATGAAGAAGGTGGTCGCGGCCCGGGTCGACGGCGTCATCAGCAACCGCCCCGATCTCGTGGTGGACGTCACGCGCAACGGTCGTTGACCGCGTATCCACCACCAACTAGAATTCCATTTGGCGTTGACGGAAAGCGCGCCCGCCTGCAGTGCCGTTCAGCAAATCCGGGTTGATGCGAGCCGGATCGAAGCAGCAGGTCGGGACATCGTTCCTGAGCCGTCGCCCGAACCCGCGCCGGGTAGGGTGCACCGGGGTCCGCCCGATACCGCGGAAGCGCTCTCCGCCCGCGTGGCCGGGAGCGATCGAGTGGGCGCTTTGCGTCAATCGAGGTGGCACCGCGGGTTCGCCCGTCCTCAGGATCGAGGACGGGTTTTGTCGTTAACAGGAGCAACCGATTCAGATGTCATCGTTCAAGGATGTCCCCACCAAGGTCGATTTCCCGGCGATGGAGCGCGAGCTTCTCGCCTGGTGGGATGAGGCCGGCATCGTCGAGCAATACCTGCACCGGAACGATGACAGTCCCGAACGCTTTTCGTTCATCGACGGTCCGATCACCGCCAACAATCCGATGGGCGTGCACCACGCCTGGGGCCGCACCTACAAGGACTTCTTCCAGCGCTTCAACGCCATGCTCGGCAAGAAGCAGCGTTTCCAGAACGGCTTCGATTGCCAGGGCCTCTGGGTCGAGGTCGAAGTTGAGAAGGAACTCGGCCTCAAGAGCAAGCGCGATATCGAAACCTTCGGCATCGCTGAGTTCGTGCAGCGCTGCAAGGACCGCGTCGTCAAGTACGCCGGGCGCCAGACCGATCAATCGATCCGGCTCGGCTACTGGATGGACTGGGACAACTCCTACTTCACCATGAGTGAAGAGAACAACTACACGATCTGGCACTTCCTCAAGACGTGTCACGAAAAGGGCTACGTCTACAAGGGCCACGATGTCATGCCCTGGTGCCCGCGCTGCGGCACCGGCATCTCGGAGCACGAGATCGTCACCGAGGGCTACCAGGAGCGCACCCACCTCTCGGTCTTCGTCAAATTCCCGCTCGAGGACGAGCCGGGCGCGCATCTGCTCGCCTGGACCACCACCCCCTGGACCCTGACCTCGAACGTCGCCGCCGCCATCAATCCGGAAATCGATTACGTCCGGGTCGAGCAGAACGGCGAGGCCTACTACCTGGCGAAAGACGCGGTCAAGAACGCGATCAAGGGCGATCACACTGTCACCGCCGAACTCAAGGGTGTCGAGCTGGTCGGCCGCAAATACCGCGGGCCGTTCGACGAACTCCCGGCCGCCGCTGACGTTCACCACCGGGTGATCGAGTGGAACGATGTCGATGCCGCCGAAGGGACCGGCATCGTACACATCGCGCCTGGATGCGGCAAGGAAGACTTTGCGCTCGGCAAGGAGCACGATCTCGCCGTCATCGCCCCGATTAACGAATTCGGCCACTACGTCGATGGCTTCGATTGGCTGAGCGGCGAGTACGTGCACGATGTCGCGCAGCCGATCAAGCGCAACCTGGCCGAAAAGGGCGTGCTCCTGCGCGATCAGCAAATCACGCACCGCTACCCGGTTTGCTGGCGTTGCAACACCGATCTCGTCTTCCGGCTGGTCGATGAGTGGTTCATCAGCATGGACCAGCTGCGGCCGGTGATGATGGATGTCACCCGCAAGACCAACTGGGTGCCAGGCTTCGGACTCGAGCGCGAGCTCGACTGGCTCGCCCACATGGACGACTGGATGATCTCGAAGAAGCGCTACTGGGGTCTGGCGCTGCCGATCTACGAGTGTGAATCGTGCGACACCTTCGAGGTGATCGGCTCGCGTGAGGAGCTGCGGGAGCGCGCGGTCGAAGGTTGGGAAACCTTCGATGGCCACACGCCGCACCGTCCCTACATCGACGCCGTCAAGATCGGCTGCAAAAGTTGCGGCCAACCGATGACGCGGATCAAGGACGTCGGCAATCCCTGGCTCGACGCCGGCATCGTCCCCTACTCCACGCTCAACTACCTGACGAACCGGGAGAAGTGGGACGAGTGGTTCCCGGCCGATCTGATCAGCGAATCGTTCCCGGGCCAGTTCCGCAACTGGTTCTACTCAATGATCGCCCAGACCGCCGCGCTGACCGAGAAACCCGCTTTCCTCAACGTCTTCTCCTACGCCCTGATGCGCGACGACAAGGGCGAGGAGATGCACAAGAGCAAGGGGAACGCGATCTGGTTCGATGACGCCGCCGATGAGATCGGCGTCGACACCATGCGCTGGCTCTTCACCACTCACACGCCGAGCCAGAATCTCAATTTCGGCCCCCACAGCACCGATGAGGTGCGGCGGCAGTTCATCCTGCCGCTCTGGAACAGCTACTCCTTCTTCATCACCTACGCCAAGCTCGACGGCTTCGATCCGCTCGATGCCGGTACCCGCATTCCGGTCATCGAGCGCAGCCTGCTCGACCGCTGGATCATCTCGCGGCTGAATCAGCTGGTCGGCCTCGTGCACGACAAGGTCCACGCCTGGGAACCGCAGGCCGCCGCCAAGGCGATCGAGGAGTTCGTGGTCGAGGAGCTCTCCAACTGGTACATCCGGCGCAATCGCCGCCGCTTCTGGAAGAGTGAGAGCGACGCCGACAAGGCAGCCGCCTACCACACCCTGTACGAGTGCCTGACGACGCTGACCAGGTTGCTCGCGCCGTTCACGCCCTTCATCACCGAGGAGATGTACCGGAATCTGGTCGTTTCGATCGATCCGAACGCGCCCGCCTCGGTCCACTTGACCGATTACCCGGTCGCGAACGAAGCGCTGATCGACGAAAAGCTCTCGGCGGATATGGCGGCGGTGCTGGAGGTCGTGCGCCTCGGCCGCTCCGCCCGGACGGAAGCTGGCGTCAAGGTCCGGCAACCGCTGGCGGGGATCAAGGTCTACGCCCGCGAACAATCGTTCATGGATGCAGTGCTCACGCTCGACGATCAGGTGCTCGATGAGCTGAACATCAAGAAGGTCGAACCGCTGACCGATCTCGGCGATGTCGTCACGTACGACGTCAAGCCGAATCTGGCGCTGCTCGGCCCGAAGTACGGCAAACAACTCGGCGCGATCCGGCAAGCGTTGCTCGCCGCCGATGCGACCACGGTCGCCGAAACGGTCAAGGACGGACCGTTCGCGCTCACCCTCGCCGACGGCTCGACCGTTTCGCTCGAACCGGCCGAGGTGTTGGTCGATCTCCAGACAGCGCCGGGCTACGCGGCGGCGCAGGGTCCGAACTCGACCGTGGTGCTCGACACCGATCTCACTCCGGAGCTGATCGACGAGGGACTCGTGCGCGACTTCATCCGCGGCGTGCAGGACGCCCGCAAGGACGCCGGTCTTCGGATCGAGGATCGCATTGTCCTCACCTACGAAGCGACCGATGGCGTGGCCGATGCTCTGGCCGGCGGCGCGGAGACGGTGAAAACCGAAACGCTGGCAACGTCACTGACTGGCGGCGGCGCAAGCGGAGCGCATACGGCGACCATTAAGGTCGGCGATGCCACCGTGACGATCGGCCTGACGAAAGCGGACGCCTGAACAGTTGGCTGACCTCATCACACCGCTCGAATTCACCCCGCAGGGCCTGGTCGCCGCCATTCGCGCGGCCGGCTTCGCGGTGGAGCTGTTCGAGAGTGACACGCCGATGCCGACCGTTCCGGCTGCTGCCGGAGCGATCGGTGTTGACGAGCGGCTGATCCTGAAGACCCTCCTCTTTCAGGACAAGGCGGGCAATCTGGTCCGGGTGATCGCATCCGGACCAGATCGCATCGACCGCAAACGCATCGCGGACCTGGCCGGCATCGGCAGTCCCTCACTGGCCCCGGCCGAGGTCGTCCTCGCGACGACCGGCTGGCCACCAGGTGGAGTCGCCCCGGTCGGCTGCCGGGACAGCATCCTCACCCTGATCGATGACCGCGTCCTCAAACACGATCGCGTCTACGGAGGAGGCGGCACCGAACACACCCTGATCGGCCTGTCACCCAACGACATCGTCGCCATTACCAACGGCCAAATCGCAAACCTGCGCTCAACCTGACCGGAGCCAAACAAGACCGTTGTAGGGTTGGATTTCTCGGCGCACCCTGAGTTTGTCTACGACCGTTCGGACGGCAGCTGGGTGTAACGCAGGAGCATCTGGCGGGCGGTGGCGCCGCCGTCCACGACAATCGTCTGACCGGTCATGAATGAGGCGTCATCGCTGGCGGCGAAGGCCACCGCGGCGGCGATATCCGCCGGCACGCCGAGGCGATCGACCGCCGTGTGGGCGCGTAGTTCGTCCCAGAAGGCCGGCGGCATTCCGGCTTCCTCGCTCATCTCGTTCCAGACCGTGCCCGGACAGACGGTGTTGACCCGAATCCCGTGTGCGCCGAGTTCCAACGCCGCCGACATGCCGAAGTTGATGATCCCGGCTTTGGTCGCACCGTACGGCGCCAACCCCGGTTGCCCGCGCAGGCCGTTGGTGGAGCCGATGTTGACGATCGCGCCGCCGGTGC
>JADLGF010000105.1 GCA_020849415.1 Thermomicrobiales bacterium | reverse complement strand
GGCGTCGAACGGGATCAGGTGGAGATCGCCGATCACTTCGTAACGGCTATCGCCGGTGAGTTGTGGCAGCATCGGTTCCGACACCCACAACTCCTCGACGTTCTTGGAACTCTCGATCCGGACGATCTTCGCCTGCTCGGTCGTCAGATTCAGGCATGAGGCGATCGCCAGGTAAAGCGCCTGCCGGTCACTCTCGCAGGCGAGGCCGAGCCGGCCGCCGCCGGGCGATTTCGCGGTGATCAAATTCATGTAGGTCTTGACCGGATCGAACTTCTCAACGACCCGCTTCAGCAGGAAGTCCCCGATACCGACCCCGGAGGCGTTGCCTTCGGTGTGATCGGTCAGGTCGCGGATGAAGATCCGCTCCACCGCTGGCCGAACCGGCGTTTCGCCGCGAGCCAGGAAGCCGGTGCCATCGCGGTTGACCACGTTCGGGTCGGCGCCATCGCCACTGATATCCTTGCCGATCTGATCGATGATCAACAGATCGATGGTTTCGCCCGGCAGCTTCGGCATCATCGTGAAGGCAGTTTTCAGCAACGCCTCTTCGCGCGTCCGGAACTGACGCGCCGGCACCGCTTCGATGATCGCCAGGTGCGAAACACCGTTCTCGACCAGCGCAATCCCGAACGGGATGTTGACCTGGGTCAGAGTGAATTCGCCGACCGCCGGAATCAGGCGGTGGAATTCGGCGAACCCGCGGGAGTGGAAGTAGTCCGCGCCCTTCTGCTTGCCGAGGCCGATCGCCAGCATCTTCATGAGGCCCGATTCGACCGGACCGCGAAATGCGGTGTGCGGCTTCACGCGACCGACCGGGATCACGGCATCAGCGGTGGTGTAGGCAATCTTGTCGAAATAGACCGGCACGCCATCCAGCACCTCACCGAGCAGCACCGTCTCCATGCTCGATCGGACCGGCGCGCCGACCAACTCCTCGGTGACGCCGTAGTGGGCGATCAACTCCTCCTGGCCTTCGGCAGTCGCGCCGCCGTGGCTGCCCATCGCCGGGACGACAAAGGGATCGCCACCGAGGCTCTTCACACCGGCGACGACGCCCCGGATCACCTGATCGATGCGATCGATGCCGCGCGAACCACAGGTAATCGCCACCCGCATTCCCGGCTTGATCGTTTCGGCAATCTCGGGACGCGCGAACTGGGCCGCGATCGCCGCCGCCGGATCGGTGATTTCGGTGACATCGAGATGCTGACGCACCCGCGCCCACCGCGGAAACTCACCCCGTTCGAAGACTGAAAGTCCGGAGAGATCAGACACCACCCGCCTCCTGCCTGGCACACTGTTTGACCAAGTATTGCAGGGTTTGCGGCGTCGCGCCGAAATCAGGCGGCGGCATCCTCGACCGAGTGGTCGATCAGGAAGTAGCCGCCGATCGGAATCAGCGAGAGGAAGAAGATCTTCAGGGCGCGCGCGATCGGCCATCCGTACCTGACGGTGACCCCGAGCAGCATCGCCATGAATGCGACGAAGAGGAATCCGTGCACCATGCCCGGAATCGCGGTAGCCTCCTCACGGTCGAAGCCGTATTTGAAAATCATGGCGACGATCAGCACCGCCCAGGAAATCGACTCCACCAGCGCAACTATTTTGAAGTTCCTGACGGTCACGAACGCACCCCTCCCGGTGGGGACAGCCAACACTTCGGAGACGATAGCATCTTGCCCGGCGGACGATCGGCATCGATGCACCGGGCTCAGATCAGGAAGCGGCCATCGACCAGGAAGGGTTCGCCGTCGACCGTCACGCGTCCCCCCTGACGGAGATCGCAGATCATGTCCCAGTGGATCGCGGAGCGATTTGTGCTCAGGGTGTCGGGGTAGCCGCCGCCCAGCGCCATGTGCACCGTGCCGCCGATCTTCTCGTCGAGCAGGATGCTGCCGGTGAAGCGGGTGATGTCGAAGTTCGTCCCGAAGGCGAATTCGCCCAGCCGGCGGGCGCCCTCGTCGCTGTTCAGCATCGATTGCAGGTACTCGTCATTGCGTGCCGCCGAGGCTTCGACCACTACCCCGTTCTCGAAGCGGAGCCGAATGTCCTCGATCTGGCGGCCACCGGTGATGACCGGGTAGGAGAAGCGGACGTATCCGTTCGCCGAATCCTCGATCGGGCCGGTGAAAACCTCGCCCGATGGAAAATTGCGCGTGCCGTCCGAATTGATCCAGAGGCGGTTCTGAACGGAGAGGGTGAGATCGGTGTCCGGCCCCTCGATCCGCACTTGAGAGCGCGGCGTCAGCCAATTGATCAGGCGCTGTTGTTCGACGTGCAGTTCGCGCCAGGCAGCCGCCGGATCGTCCCGATCGAGCTTGCAGGCGTTGAAAAGGAACGCCGCGTACTCGTCGGTCGACATGCCGGCATCCTGGGCGGCCGAATCGGTGGGGTAGGCCGCGAGCGACCAGCGCACTTGACCCGCCGAGGCGCGGTCCCGGAAAGTGGCCGTGAGACCGGCGCGGGCGTTGCGATGCAGCTGCTGCCGGGCGGGATCGAGCCCGGTCATTGCCCGCGAATTCGATTCGGCCGAGATCGTCACCACGCAGTCGGCCTCTTCGCGCACAAACCGCTCGACCGGACTGAGCCAGATGACCTGATCATCGGAGCCGAGTTGCAGCAGATCGAGCAGCGAGCCGTCGAGCGACGGCAACAGCACCGGGTGACCGCCGGCCCTGAGCGTTTCTCGCGCCAGCGCCCGGAGCAGCGGCTCAGCGGTGGCGCCACCGAGAATCGCCACCTTATCGCCCGGTTGGACGCCGAGCGAATAGTTGATCTGCACCTCGGCCCATTTGTCGAATCGGGGATCTGAAAGCGCCATGGGAATCTCCGTTTATCTGGTCGAACGAACCGAATCGATGACACGTTGCGCGGCTTCGAGGCCGAGCGTCAGATCGTGCGCGAGATCGTCGCTATCCTCGAGTCCGACCGCCAGCCGGATCAGC
>JADLGF010000104.1 GCA_020849415.1 Thermomicrobiales bacterium | reverse complement strand
GGATCGGTACTAGGCATGCCGTACCAAGGTTGCAGAAAGCAGGATGCTTACGTTACTCTCCGCGCATCGTCGATCGTTACGTGGAATGAAAGAGCGTCGTCCCGGGATCCGTTGACCCGCCTTTGTCTTGGGTGAATCACGGAACTGTTTTCCGGAGTACGGCTTCACTGTTCAGATTGGGACGACCCGGTCATGCTGGCCGGCAGCCCGTGGCGATCGACCGATGAGTGGAGCAGTGCGTCGGAACGGATTTCTGGAGGAAAGCGAAGCATGGCCGAAGGACGACATTTCGAACGGTTGTACGGAGCACTCAAGGAGGGATCGATCTCCCGCCGCGAGTTCGGGCTCCGGGCAATGGCGATGGGCATGAGCGCCGCCACCGTGGCGTTCGTGATCAATTCGCTCGATTTCCGCGGCGTCAGCGCCCAAACACCGGAGGCCGAGAGCGGCGGCGGTTCGATGGTCGGTTCCCGGCCAGATGTCGGCACCGAGGGCCAGACCCGCGGTGAGGGCGGCGAACTCAAGGTTCTGCTCTGGCAGATGGTGACGGTGCTCAACCCGCACACCTCGACCGGTACGAAGGACTACCTCGGCGCCTCGTTCATGATCGAGCCGCTGTTGAACTACACGCCCGATTCCACCCTCACCCCGGCGCTCGCGGCCGAGGTTCCGACCCTCGAAAACGGTGGCCTGGCCGAAGATCTCTCGTCCGTTACCTACAAGCTGAAGGAAGGCGTTGTCTGGAGTGACGGCGAGCCGTTCACGGCCAACGACGTCAAGTTCACCTTTGATTGGGTTTCGAATCCTGCGAACGCCGCCATCACCTCCGAAACCTACGCCAACGTCGCATCAGTCGAGGTGATCGACGATCTGACGGCGAAGGTCAACTTCGTGGCGCCGACCCTGTCGTGGTACGTGCCGTTCGTCGGCACCTTCGGCGGCTCGATCCTGCCGGGGCACATCTGGAACTTCGACGCCACCGATGAGGCGCCGACCCAGGCCTTCCGCACGGCGCCGATCGGCACCGGCCCGTACAAGCTCACCTCCTTCTCGGAAGGCGTTGAGCTCAAGTTCGAAGTCAACGAGCTCTACCGCGAGGCGAACAAGCCGTTCTTCTCCAATGTCTCTATCACCGGTGGCGCCGGTGACGCGCAGGGTGCTGCCCGCGCCGTGCTGCAGACCAACGAAGCCGATTACGGCTGGAACATGCAGGTCAATCCGGACGCCATGAACGACTTCCTCAGCGCCGGCAATGGCTACATCCTGGCCACCGCCGGTACGAGCACCGAGTCGATTTACATCAACTACACCGATCCGAACGTCGAGGCCGAGAGCGGCGAGCGTTCATCGCTCGATCACCCGCACCCGGCGCTCACCGATATCGCCGTGCGCAAGGCGATGTCGTTCGCGATCGACCGCGACACGATCGCCAACGAGTTCTACGGCAACGGCCAGTCCGCTGCCTGGCGCTACCTCGTCGGCATCAGCCTGTACGAAAACGACAACCTTCCGTACAGCTACGATCCGGCCATGGCCAACCAGATCCTGGACGAAGCCGGCTGGGCGCTGGACGGGAACGTTCGCTCGAAGGATGGCGTGGAGCTGAGCTTCGTCTACCACACCACCATCAACCCGGTCCGCCAGGACACGCAGGCGGTGGTGCAGGCGAACCTGGCCGAGGTTGGCATCGAAGTCGAGCTGAAGAGCACCGACTCGACGATCTTCTTCGACTCGGGCGTCGGCAACGACCAGAACCTCTCGCACTTCTACACCGACCTGCAGATGTACACCACCGGTCCGTCGAGCCCGTTCCCGGTGGAATACCTCAACAACTTCTACGCGGGCGAAGAGAATCGCAACATCGCGCAGATGGCGAACGACTGGTCGGGCGGCAACACCAGCCGCTACGCCAACGCGGAATACGACGAAGTGCTCGATTCGGCGCGCACGGCGACCGATCCGGAAACCGCCACCACAGCGATCATCCGCTGCAGCGACATCCTCACCGATGAAGCGGTGGTGGTGCCGTTGGTGGCCCGCGCCGCGCTGGTGAGCTCGGTCTCCAACAAGCTGTTGGCCGATAACATCGCCCTCGGCGCGTGGGAAGGCGACTTCTGGAACATCGCCAACTGGCGCTCCGCCTAGTCTCCCTGCCGGCGCGATAAGCGCCGGGCACGGCAGCGCCGGCAACCGGGACAACCGGTTGCCGGCGCTGTTTCATTTCCGAACGCGGTTTTCGTCCCGCTACAGGCCGGTCACGGGTGTCCAACCAGCCGTGTTCTGGATGCGCGGCGCTCTGGTGGGATCGGGCACGCCGTTCGGGGCAGGTTATGTAACGACATTGATAGTTCGGAAGCCGAAATCGAACATTCTCGCATATTCATTTGTCATTAGCTTTCCGGGTAGGGTACGCTGGCCGGCATCATCGATCGTTGCGATGGGCAGAATGGCTGCCGTTCCGGAAACTCTTGCGATTCGTCCCACCCGGGGTTGCACAGGTAAACGCCGCTTACGTTCATTTCCGCTGCGCTTTTTTTGGAACGGTTGGAAGACGGGTCTTGTCACCACGCCGCCAGCGATCGTATGACCAGCGGAACGACTGTAAGGAGCGCTTTTTCAGGAGGTTTGCCTAATGGCAGAAGGACGACATTTCGAACGGTTGTATGGAGCCCTCAAGGACGGGTCGATCTCGCGCCGCGAGTTCGGACTCCGGGCGATGGCGATGGGCATGAGCGCGGCGACGGTGGCGTTCGTGGTCAACGCGCTCGCCACGAAGGGCGTGTTCGCGCAGGATGGCGAAGCCGCGTCCATGGTGGGCACCCGCCCGGAAGCCGGCACCGAAAACCAGACCCGCGGTGAAGGTGGCGAGCTGAAGCTGCTCCTCTGGCAGATGACCACGGTGCTCAACCCGCACACGTCGACCGGCACCAAGGATTACATCGCGGCCTCGCTGATGATCGAGCCGCTCCTCAACTTCACCCAGGACACCACCCTCGCCACCGCGCTCGCGGCCGAGGTGCCGACCCTCGAGAACGGCGGCATCGCCGAAGATTTCTCGTCGGTCACCTACAAGTTGAAGGAAGGCGTCGTTTGGAATGACGGCGAACCCTTCACGGCCAAGGACGTCAAATTCACCTTCGAGTGGGTGGCGAATCCGACCAACGCCGCCATCACCTTCCAGAACTACGCCAATGTCGATTCGGTGGAAGTCATCGACGATCTGACGGCGAAGGTCAACTTCAAGACTCCAACCCTGGCCTGGTACGTTCCGTTCGTCGGCACCTTCGGCGGTTCAGTCCTGCCGGGCCACGTTTGGGGCTACGACGCGGCGAACGAAGAGCCGACCCTCAGCTTCCGCACCTCGCCGATCGGCACCGGCCCGTACAAGCTCGTCTCCTTCTCGGAAGGCGTCGAGGTCAAGTACGAAGCCAATCCGCTCTACCGAGAGGCGAACAAGCCGTACTTCGCGACGGTGAGCATCACCGGCGGCGCCGGCACCGCCGATGGCGCGGCCCGGGCCGTGCTGCAGACCAACGAGGCCGATTACGCCTGGAACCTCCAGGTGGCCCCGGACGTCGTGAACCAGATGCTCGAATCGGGCAATGGCTATGTCATGGCCACCGCCGGTACGAGTACCGAATCGATCTACTTCAACTTCACCGATCCGAACGCCGAGGGCTCGACGGGCGAACGCTCCTCCCTGGAGAACCCGCACCCGGCGCTGACCGATATCGCCGTGCGCAAGGCGATGAACTTCGCCGTCGATCGCGACACGATCGCCAACGAGTTCTATGGCAACGGTCAGCTCGCTGCCTGGAACTACCTCGTCGGCCTGCCGGCGTACGACAACGGCAATTTCCCCTACAGCTACGATCCCGCCATGGCCAACCAGATCCTGGATGAGGCCGGCTGGGCGCTGGACGGCAATGTCCGCTCGAAGGATGGCGTGGAACTGAGCTTCGTTTACCACACCACCATCAACCCGGTCCGCCAGGACACGCAGGCGGTGGTGCAGGCGAACCTGGCCGAAGTCGGCATCGAGGTCGAGCTGAAGAGCACCGACGCCACGATCTACTTCGATTCGGGCGTCGGCAACGACCAGAACCTCTCGCACTTCTACACCGATCTCCAGATGTACACCTCGGAAATTCCGAGCCCCTTCCCGGTGGAGTACCTGAACAACTTCTACGCCGGTCCGGACAACGTGAACGTGGCGCAGATGTCGAACGACTGGTCGGGCGGCAACTCGACCCGCTGGGTCAACGCCGAGTACGACGAGGCGCTCGACACCGCGCGCCGGTCGACCGATCCCGAGGAATCGGCGGCGGCGATCATTCGCTGCAGCGATCTCCTGACCGATGAAGCCGCCGTGCTGCCGCTGGTGGCGCGCGCGTCGTCGGCGAGCGCGATCTC
>JADLGF010000103.1 GCA_020849415.1 Thermomicrobiales bacterium | reverse complement strand
GCCGTGGCCGCGTATCAGGAATTGCGTGACGCCGGCTACCGCCTCTTCACCACCGAATACGCCGTGGCGGACGCCTACGAGCTGATCAGCCTCGCGCTCGGTGCCGCGCGCGCCCGTGACTGGCTCGTCAAACTCGAGATTGCCCGCTACCATCTGGACGAGGCAGATATCACCCGCGCCCACCATCGCCTTGTCACCGATGATCGGCTTGCCTCCCGCACCCTGACAGACGTACTCAACATCACCGCCATGGAACGCCTGGGGGTGCGCGATGCCTTTGCCGTCGATGCCGGCTTCCCCGTGGAGTCGATCACATGACGGCGAGGCCGCGTGCGAACCCGCCCGGCGCTGAATCGGTTTCCGGAGCCGCCAGATGTCACTAAGCAACCCACCAGGCCCCGCGCCCATACCGTGCCCGAATTGCGGCGAAATGATGAACGAGGATGACCTCTACTGCCGCTACTGCGGGCGACCGATGGTCTCGACCGGTTTCGACGACGAAGGCAACGTGGTCGTTCGATCCCAGACGCGCACCGGCTCCGGATTGCGCGGCGTCGGCGAGCAGAGCCGTCTGCCCGATCCGCAGGATCGGCGGCTGAAGCGGGAAGGGGCGCTGGCGAAGGTAAGCGGCGGACCGCTCGGCTGCACCGGGCTGCTGGCGATTCTGGTCGGCGTGCTGGTCGTGCTCATGCTCGTGGTCTGGTTCCTGGTTCGGCCCGGCATCGGCAACGCCGCGCGTGACGGGATCGATGACGGCCTCGCCCGCGAATTGAACCTGCACAACATCGCGGCCGAAACGACCACGCTAACGATCAACGAGGTCACCATCAACGAGTACGTCGATGCCAGCGCCGCCTGGTTCGAACCGGTGACCGATCTCAACATCGATCTTCACGATAACGAGATCGAGGCCTCGTTCTCCCTGTACGGCCTGAGCGGAACCTTTTCAAGCGGCGTGACAGTGCAGGACGGCTTGATCCGGCTGGTCAATCCCTCGGTGAACGGCGCGGCCGGCCGCTTGATCGATGTCGATGAAATTGCCCGGGTGATCGAAACCCGGCTCCGCCTCTTCGTCCAGGAGGGGGGCCGCCCCATCACCAACATCTCGGTCGATGAGGGCGAGCTCACAATCAACGTCGGCGGCTAGCGCAGGCAGGGAGCAGGATGGCGAAACGCCCGGTGGTCGACAGTCACATTCACTTCTGGCACCCCGCCTGGCGGGCGTACCCCTGGATGGCCGGGCTCGATGCGCTGCAACAGCCGCGTATGCCGGAGGACCTGGCGCCGCTGCTCGCCGCCCAGGGCATCGATTACTGCGTGCTCGTGCAAACCGTTTCCGATGTCCAGGAAACGCGCGAGTTCCTCCAGATCGCGCACGAAACCGATTTCGTGGCCGGGGTGGTCGGGTGGGTCGACCTGACCGATCCCGATGTCGATGTCACGATCCGGGCGCTGAAGGACCGTCCGGATGGACGCTACCTCGTCGGTATCCGGCATCAGGTGCACGACGAGCGGGACCCCGATTACCTGCGCCGCGGCGCCGTGCAGCGCGGCATCTCCGCCATCGGCGCGGCCGGGCTCGTCTACGATCTGCTCCTCAAACCACCCTTCATCGATGCCGCCGTCACCTGTGTCGCCTCGGCGCCCGATGTTCGCTTCGTAATCGATCACATCGCCAAGCCGGAGATCGCCCGGAACGGGTTCGATCTCTGGGCGCGGAAGATGGCGCCGTTCGCGGGGATGCCGCACGTCGCCTGCAAGCTCTCGGGCCTGGTGACCGAAGCCGACTGGACCAGCTGGACCGTCGAGGACCTGAAGCCCTACGTGCAGCAGGTGCTGGCGTGGTTCGGGGAGGACCGGGTGATGTTCGGCTCCGATTGGCCGGTTTGCACCCTCGCCGGCGCGTACGACCGGGTGATCGATGCCCTGCGCGAGGCGCTCGGCCCGGTCAGCGCCGAAACCGAAGCGAAGATCTTCGGCGAAAACGCCGCCCGCTGGTACCGCCTGCCGATCTCCGAATCAGGGATCGCCTGACCGGTGGAAGTGCGGTTATCCGGTATTGCGCCGGATCGGCCGCGCGACTAGCATCGAGAGAGACAGTTTCCGTCGTACGAGGAGCACCATGCAGCAGAACGATTCCAACACCGCTTCATCTTCCGGCACCTTCCCGCCGGTCGATCCTTACCAGATGGAGCCGCAGGCAAAGAAGGGCCTGAGCACCGGCCGCGTGCTCCTGATCGTTTTCGGCGCCCTCGGCGCCTGTCTCATCATCTGCGTGGTGGCGGGCTTCTTCCTGATGCGCTCGGTGCAATCAGGCTTCGAAACCGTGGTTGACGACGGCATCAGCGCGGTGATGGACGATCAGGTCGGCGGTCTCGGCACCGCCCAGCCCGGCACCTACGTGATCACCACCGAGGCGATTCTGGCGCAACTCAACGCCCAGCTCGATTCACAGGGCGCCCGCATCGACGATCTCTTCGTGCAGATCCTGCCCGACAATCGCATCGTCCTTGGAATCACCAGTGACGGTCAGGACCTCGAATACAACGCCACCCTGGCCGCCACCGACGGCCGGCTGGAGGTGACCGATATCGACGCCAGCAACGGCTTCCTGAACTTCATTGCCCCGGGCAGCAAGATCGCCAACGGGCTCGAATCAGGGGTCAATGACTACCTGGAAGCAAACGGCCTGCGCCTGACCTCGCTCTCGACCACCGACGGCGAATTGACGCTGGTCCTCGAATAACGCACTCCGGCCGGGATCGGTGGCAAACGTCAGCGATCCCGGCGCGCTCGCAAAGGTCCATCAGGTGACGACAGCACGAACCAATTCCGGCGCGCCGATCATCGAGGCGCGTGGTTTGACCAAGCGGTACGGCGAACTCTTCGCCGTCAACGGCATCGATCTCACCGTCTTCGAAGGAGAAATCTTCGGCATCCTCGGACCGAACGGCGCCGGCAAAACCACCACCCTCGAAATGATCGAAGGGATGCGCAAGCCGGACGGCGGCACGATCGTCGTCGCCGGTATCGATGTCGTGGCCGATCCGCGCCGTCTGCGCCAGGCGATCGGCGCGCAGCTGCAATCGACCGCACTCTTCGATTACCTGAGCGCGGCCGAACTGATCAAGCTCTACTGCGCGCTCTACGAGGTCGATGATTCGCCCGCCCGGATCGATGAACTGCTCGGCCTGGTCGATCTCGGGGAGAAGCGGAACGCCAAGGTCAACGAGCTCTCCGGCGGACAGAAGCAGCGCCTGGCGATTACCCTCGCGCTCGTCAACGAACCGAAGGTGGTCTTCCTCGATGAGCCGACCACCGGGCTCGATCCCGCCGCCCGCCGCTCCCTCTGGGGCGTGGTGCAGGGGGTGCGCGACCGCGGCACGACCGTGGTGCTGACCACTCACTACATGGAGGAAGCCGAGGTGCTCTGCGACCGGGTGGCGCTCTTCGATCGCGGCCGCCTGATCGCCTGCGACACCACCCAGGCGTTGATCCGGGGCCTGAATATGTCCGCCACGATCAAGGCGACCTGCGAGGCGGGGAGTCTTGATCAAGCGGAACTGGCGGCGCTGCCGGCGGTCACCGGCGCCACGGTCTCGGCGATCGGTTCCCAGAGTGAATTGAGCCTGACCACCACCAGCGCCCAGCAATCGATGATCGGCCTGCTGGAACTGGCCGCGCGGCGCAGCGTGACGCTCGGCGATCTGCGCAGCAGCCAGGCGAATCTGGAAGATGTCTTCCTCAGTCTCACCGGCCGCAGCTACGCATCGGACACCGAGCCGGCTACGGACGCACCGGCGTCATCGCGTCGCCGGCGGCGGCGCGGGGAGGCGGCGTGATGCGACCACTCCTGGCTATGATCGTCGCGAATCTGAAAATGACGATGCGCAATCGCGGCGCCATTTTCTGGAATCTGCTCTTCCCTGCTATCTTCATCGTCATCTTCGGCATGGTGTTCGGTAATGACCAGACGATCACGATCGCGGTCGGGGTCACCGGCGCTGATTCCGAGTACCGGCAGCAGGTCACCTACGTTTTCACCGAAGGCGACGAATTCGATCTGCACGAATCGACCGATCGCGCCGCGCTGATGGCGGATCTCGAGGACGGCGAGCTTGATGCGGTCGTGGAATTCGGCGAGAGCGCCGACAATGCATTCCCGCCGGCGGTGGTTCATTACAACCAGGCGAACGGGCCGACCGCCGATATCGTGAATTCGGTCATCCAGCAAGTGCTGATGGGCGTTGCCCAGGCGGAATCGCCGCTGGAGGTGACGCTGGAGCCGGTCAATTCCGATTCGGTGTCGTTCATCGAATTCTTCGTGCCGGGCATCGTGGCGATGAGCCTGATGAACTCCGGCATGATCGGACTTTCCACCACGTTCACCACCTGGCGGGAGCGCGGCATTTTGCGCCGCATGCGGCTCACGCCCTTCCCGCTGCCGAGTTTCCTGCTGGCGCGGATTCTGTCGCAGGTGGTAGTGGCGTTCGCGCAGACGCTGATCCTGATCGGGTTGGCGACGCTGCTATTCGATTACCGCCCGACCGGCAACATCTTCGTGATCACGATCGCGATCCTCGCCGTATCGCTGGCGTTTCTGGCCATCGGCTTCGCGATCTCCTCGGTGGCGCGAACCACCGAATCGGCGGCCGGCATCTCCAATCTCCTCGTCTTTCCGATGCTCTTCCTGAGCGGGGTCTTTTTCGAAACCGACAGCGCCCCGGAGTGGATCCAGCCGTTGACGCGGCTCTTGCCGCTCCGCTTCGCGGTCGACGCGCTGCGTGAGCCGATGACCCGCGGGGCCGGACTCATCGACATCTGGCAACCGCTGCTGGCGCTGGGCGTGATCTTCGCGCTCGCGCTCGCCTTCGCCGCCCGTTTCTTCCGCTGGGACTCCCGCGCGGCCTGATTCCGGGCACGCGAACGGGGCGCGCCAGATCGGCGCGCCCCGTTTCACTTCGTCTTCGCTAGATGCGCGCAGCGACCGCGCGGATCGCGGCCCGAAGGCGGGAACCGCCCTCGTTCGCGGTCTGCGCCGGTTGCGATCGCTGGTATTCGCGCGTCAACTCACGGTGCCGCGCCTCAACCACTTCCAGATCCAGCTGACTGAATGCAGGACCCATCATGGTCCACCTCCGTTGCCTCGATCCCGCCGCGTCATCGCGGCCGAGCCACACTGGCTTCGTATCTCTACAACGTGCCGGCGGCGTGTGTGTGAGATCGCGATCGGTGGTCAGTGGCGCTGGAGCGTGAGCATACCCGGTGTCCGGTCGATCATCACGACCGAGATCGGGAGGGTGATAACGGGCAGGCTGATGAGCCAGGCAATGGCCAGCCAAAGGGCACTGAGCCACCAGCCGATGAAGACGAACCAGAGGGCGCGGACCAGGAACGGACGCTGCGGAATCTCGACCGTCCGCACGGTGGTGGAACCATCCGGCTCACGTGTCAGGATGAATTCGCGGCTGCGATCGCGCAGCGTCTGAATCTGCGGAACCCGGTGCAAGAGCCAGATCCCCAGGGGGATCAGGACGATCGTCACCATGAAGAGATACGCCAGCGTAATGGCGATGCCGGAAGCCCACCAACCGACGAAGAGAAACCACAACACCCGCACGAGCAACGGGGGCTGTTGGGATTGGACCGTTAGGTTCACCGGTGCATTCTGGCCATGGGTCATTGGTTTACCACCGGCACTATCCGCGCGACGCGCAATCGATCGTGAGCCCGAACCTGATCGTGGTTCGGCAAAGCTCAGGGCTGAAGGGCGAAGGGCGGATAGTCATCGGTCATCAGGAGGATGTAGGCGTTGACCCGCTCGGACCAGCGAAGGTACCCCTCGTAGAAGCGGAAGAGTCCTTCCGGGTACCGGCCGGTGAAAAGGATCGCGAAGAACGCGATGAGCCCCACGATCCAGGCGGCGAGTGAGATGAAGTAGAGCACGAACGTGTGCGGGATGATCAGCAGCCATTTGATGAAGATCAGCAACCGTGAAAGGCTGGTCGGGTACTGAAGATCGAGATGGGCCGGGTAGTCGGCCTCGAGGCTGAAGGGCGGATACTCATCCCGCATCAGG
>JADLGF010000102.1 GCA_020849415.1 Thermomicrobiales bacterium | reverse complement strand
TCGTTTTACCGACTCCGCCTTTTTGATTCGCCAGCGCGATGGTTACGGCGCCGCGGCGCTCGGCCGATGGCCGCGCGCTCTCTCGAATCAATCGTGACCTCCCAAGGGTGCGAGTCGAAGCTGCAGGATGGCCGAAGCGGGCCGGTCAACTCCGATATCCTGATATCGTAGCATCCCACCCCGCCCCTACTCAACCCCTTGTGTATCGCGGGTGTTTGAATAGCCCAATACGAACATCGCTTACCCCGTGCAGGGGAGGGTCTTGTGCTCCCGCCGGCCGTCAGGCCGGCCATCTCGTTGCGATTCGGAGCAGTTCCATATGAAAAAAGATCGTTGCGGAAGGAGATGGTCGCGCTTTGCGCGACGGGAGGGCACAAGACCCTCCCCTACACGAGTGTGGTGGTGTCGAAACAATGGTGGGAATCCTACGGGGACGCAGGATCAGTCCTGGGCGGCGGTGACGATGGCGCCGGGAGTGAGCTTGACCCCCTCGGGGTTCGGCTGCGGGTATTCCTCGCTGATCGGGCGCTCGTCGGTGCGTAGCACCAGGCCACGATCGCGCATCCCCTTCAGTTCGAACCAGGCGCGGAAGGCGCGATCGGCGATCGGGATGGCGTAGCTGGAACTCTCGCCGCCATCCTCCAGGAAGACCGTCACCACGATTTCGGGGTTATCGTACGGCGCGTAGGCGGTGAACCAGGCGTGCTGTTGCAGGTAGGTGCCGTCTTCCTCGGCGAAACCGAATTCGGCGGTACCGGTCTTGCCGGCGATCACGATCGGCTCTTCGCCGGGCGGGTTGCTCAGCGGCCATTTGGTGCGCTGCTCACCGGTAACCGGATCGACCGCGTGGTGCACCGAGCCGGAAACGGGATCGTTGACCACGCCCCACATCCCCTCACGGACGATGCGCAGGTAGTTTTTGTTGATCTTGATTTCGCGCAGTTTCTTCGGGCTCGTTTCCTCGATCATCTCGACGTCCGCATCGACCGTCCCCTTGATCAACCGGGGCTGGTAGATGGTGCCGTTGTTGGCAAGCGCCGCCGTATTCACGCAAAGCTGGAGCGGCGTGGTCAGGAAGTAGCCCTGGCCGATCGAGGTATTGATCGTGTCACCGAGCGACCAGTACTGCTGGTAGTTGTCGAAGAGCCATTCGCCGTTCGGCACCAGGCCGGGCGCTTCCCACGGCAATTCGATGCCGGTCGGCTCACCGAACCAGAAGCGCTTGCTCAGGTTCTCGTGAATCTTGCTGATGCCGAGTCCGTTGAAATAGTGCTTGTCGGCGAGTTCCCCGTTCGGATAGTCGTAGTAGTGCAGCGCCTCGGTATCGCCTTCCGGGATGTCGTTCGGCACACCGACGTTGTAGAAGTAGATGTCACACGATTGTTCGATGGCGTACTGCAGGTCAACCGTGCCGTGACCGCCGTTACGGTGCCAGCAGTGGTAGTCGTCGCCCATCGCCTTGTTCCAGGTCCAGGGCACGTACATCGAACCGCGGCACTCGAAGGTGGTGCTGGTGTCGATCGCCTTCTCGCGCAGGGCGGCAGCGGCGATGAAGAGCTTCAGGGTCGAGCCGGGCGACCAGTGATCACCCACCGCCCGGTTGGTGAAGGGCTTCTTCGCCTCGGGATCGTTGAGTTGATCGTACTTACGCTGCGAAAGCCCCTGGATGAAGAGCTCGTTGTCATAGTCGGGATAGCTGACCATGCAGAGCACTTCGCCGTTGCGGGGATCCATCATCACCACCGCGCCGGCGCCGGAGTTGTACTCGCGCCGTTTGCGGTCTTCGCGGATGTCGCGGGCTTCGCGATCGAGGTTGGAGTACTCGGCGGTATCGATGATCGCCTGCCGCATCGCCTCCTGCAGTTCGAGATCGACGGTCAGGCGCAGGTTCTGGCCCGCCTGGGCTTCCTGCAGCACCGCCAGCGTGCGCTGTTCGACCTCGTTGGTATCGACTTCAACGGTGCGCACCCCCTTCACGCCGCGCAGCAGCGGTTCCTGGGTGTATTCGAGACCGTTCTTGCCGATGATGTCATCGGCGTTGTAGAGCGCCTCGCCACCCGGCGTGCGATTCCGGGCGTCCTCGATCTCGGCCTGATCGACCCGGCCGACGTACCCGAGGATGTGCGACATGGTGGTGCCGCCCGGGTAGGTGCGAATCATGGCGCTGTCATCGACGCTGATGCCCGGCAGCAGCACCCGGCTGTTATCGAGTTTCAGCGCGATTTCGCGCGGCACGCGCTGGGCGACGGTGATCGGAATCTCCGACCCGCTCCAGCTGTTCTGGAGGAGGTACTCGAGGTAACTCACCACTGAAACGCCGGGCAGATCCTGGGCGGCGGCGCGGAAGGTGGCCGCCATATCGGGTGAGAGATTCGATTCGCAGAGGACGACGTAGTTGCGCTTCGCTTCGAAGGCGAGGTAATCGATCCACGACTGCTGCTCGGTTTCGTCCGCTTCTTCCAGGATCCGGCCGATACGGGCGTACACCATGTCGTGCGAACCGTCGGGGACGGCGTCCGGATCGACGATCAAGACCTGATTGAGTCCAAGCGCGTTGACCACGGTTTCCTTGACACGCTGAAGCTCGACCTCGTCATCGGGCAGCTGAGCGGGGGTAACGCGAACGGCCCAGGTGCGTTGATTGGCGGCGACGGTGCGGCCGGAGCGATCGAAGATCAACCCGCGCGGCGCCACCTGCAGCCGGAGCCGGTGGGTGTAATTGCTCGCCTGCTCCTGGTATTCCTCACGATCGAGCAGCTGGAGTTGGGCGAGCCGGCCGCCGAGCGCCACGAAGCCACCCGCCACCGCGCCCTTGACGATGAACATGCGTCGGTTCAGCCAGCGACGCTCCCGCGTGCGGCGGGACGTGTCCGGCCGGCGGGCGTTGATTCCCTCCGGCTCGAGCTGGATGCGCTTGCGACGATTGATCATTGGACTCTCGCGATCGGGCGACTCAGGGCGCGGCTAAACGGGTAGATCAACACTACCAACAGCGAGTTTAGCAGCGCCTGCAGAAAGATCAGGGGCGCCAGCGCGGTCAGGGGGGCGCCCCCTGTAGCGTCCGCTCGGATAATCAGAATGATGAGTGCGTAGAACCAGGTGGCGATGAAGGTAATCGGAATCGGCGGCAGGATCGACGCCTGAAAGAAACGCTTGCCGGACGATGCGCCGAGCAGCGCTACGGCCACGAGCGCGAGGCCATTCGCTCCCATCGGGTCGAGGGAGAGCGCATCGAGGAAAAGCCCGGTCAGGGCCGCCCAAACCGCCCCTTCAGCCGCGCCGACCGAGGCGCTCCAACAGAGAATCAGCACCAGGGCGAGATTGGGCAACACACGGATCGTCAGCAAATCAGGGAAAAGCAATCCCTGCAGCCCAATGGCGACGAGCAATGTGAAGGCAAACGAAAGGCGAGCCATGGACACTCGGCGCGAGGATACGAAGGGCCGGGCGACCGGATCGGGGAAAGGGCGGGCTTTCGCCCGGACGCGGCGCTGATTGTAGCACGGTGGCTTCCCGGGACGGCCGGATGACCTCCTGTTGGCGGTCGGAAGAGCCCCTGTGGCTCGAAGCCACAGGCTAGGGACGGAAGCGTCTCCGACGCTTGGGATTGAAAACCGAGCAACTCGACGCCACGAACGACCTCCAGCCCCGCAGGGGCTTTCGTCTGATTTAGCCCGGCGCTTCAACGCTGGGCGATGCCTGAACGCTCCGTGCCATTCACCGTCAACGCTTGCGCGACGCATCGCCAATCCCTAAACTCTTAAGCGGGTGTGGTGGAAGTGACCGCCGCGCAAACAGAAAGAGGAATGGACCATGGTGGAGTCGTTTGCCGATCAGGTGCGATCGGCCGCTGACCGCGCGAACAGTCTCGTCTGCGTCGGACTCGATCCCGACCTGAGCAAGTTCCCCGATTCCCTGTCCCACCTCCCCCCCGGCGAGCGCATCGCCGCCTTCAACAAGTCCATCATCGAAGCGACCGCCGATCTCGTCTGCTGTTACAAGCCGAATCTCGCGTTCTACGCCGCCCACGGCATCGCCGGGCTCGAAGCGTTGCTCGCCACGCGGGACGCGGTGCCGGCCGGAGTTCCGGTGCTGCTCGACTGCAAGGTCGGCGACATCGGCTCCACCGCCGCCGCCTACGCGCGCGCCTTCTTCGATGAGTGGGACTTCGATGGCATCACCGTCAACCCGTATCTCGGCGAGGACAGCCTGGCGCCCTTCCTCGGGTATGAAGGCAAGGGCGTGATCATCGTCTGCAAGACGAGCAATCCCGGCGGCGGCGACTTCCAGGACCTGACCGTGGGTGACGCCACCCTCTTCGAAACCGTCGCTGGTCGCGCGGTCGAGTGGAGCGCAAAGTACCCGGCGTCGATCGGACTGGTGGTCGGAGCGACCTGGCCTGAACAGCTGGCGCGGGTGCGCGCGATTGCGCCCGATCTGCCGATCCTGCTGCCGGGCGTGGGCGCGCAATCGGGCGACGTCGCGGCCGCGCTGCGGGCCGGGCTCGATGTCCGGGGTGGTGGGCTGCTCGTCTCGTCATCGCGCGGGATCATCTACGCAAGCAACGGCCCTGATTTCGCCGAAGCAGCCCGCACCGCCGCCATCACCCTGCGCGATTCCATCAACGAATACCGTCCGATCCTGTAGGCCAAACAACGCTTCCGGCGGGAGCGTGACCACCACACGCCAAACGCCTCATGCCGCACGCCCCGGCTGTGCTAGAGTGTGTACGTACACCATTCCCGCGGCCGCTCGCCGGGTGTGCTCACCTCCCCGCAATCGCCCGAGGCAGCCCGCGCGCGTTGTCCCGGGCGCATCAATTGGTGCTTGGCAAGGACGTTCCAGATGGCAATGCGGGTGGCTACAGGTCAACCGGTCGCGGATATGCACGATTTCTCGAGCGTTGTCCTCCCCGGGGATTTTGGCCAGAGTTCAATACAGACCTTCATCCCTGAAACGAAGCACACGATTCGGGGGATGATGCTCGACTACTGGCGCGCCAACGGCGCGGCGCCTGTCTATGGCAACCCGATTTCGGAGCCATTCGCATCTCCACGCGGGTATTACAGCCAGGCCTTCGAAAACGCCATCTTCGAATACCGCCCTGAGTTCGAATGGACAGATTATCCGACCGTGCGGCTGGCCCCGATCGGCAGTTCACTGATCGCCGATCAAACCAGTTCGTTGCGCCGCGACCGGCGCCGTCAGGCGGGCGGAGGTGATCCGCGCGGATCGATCTGGCTTGGACTCGATCCGGGATCGAGTGCGGTGAGGCGGGTGATTGATGAAGGGGGCTTCTACAGCGACGTCACTGGTCACACCGTCAATCGTGACTTTGCGGCCTGGTATGGCGCCAATGAGGGTGCACTCTTTCTCCGCGATCCGCTGAGCCAAGCCTACCGAACAGGCGGCATTACGATGCAGCATTTTGAATGCGGCGCGCTGATGCGGCAGGGCGGTGAGATCAAGCTGGCTCCGGTCGGGCGGCGCGCGGCGGAAATGATCGGTGTCGATCTTGCGCCGGTGGAGCGGGACGGATTACCGACATTCAAGGAAGAACTCTTCACCAGCCTGGCGAATCCGAGTCCCGGCGACGGATCGCTTTCGACCCCCGGTAGGAAGTGGGTTGAAGTCAGCCTCGGTCAGCAGCGGATGTGGGCACGCCAGGGAGATGCGGCCGTGCTGACCTCCCTTGTCAGCACCGGACTCCCGCCGAATTTCACCGAGATCGGTACGTTTCGCATTCGAACGAAATTCGAGAAGCAGACGATGAGCGGTTTTGAGAGCCAGTCCGGAGAGGTGGTCAGCCTCGGTAATAATCCGGTGGCGAATGCGTCTTTCTGGGAAGTCAAGGATGTGCCTCATGTGATGTACATCAACGATCAGGCGGAGGCGCTGCATGGGGCGTACTGGCACAACAACTTCGGCAATCGCATGAGTCACGGTTGCGTGAATCAGCCGCTCGATGTCGCCGCTTTCATGTACGGCTGGGCGCCGATCGGCACGATGGTCTGGGTGCACGAATAGCGATCGCCCCCGGGAGAACGAGCGCCGCGTTGCTGGCTGGCGACGCGGCGCTCGTTTGTGTGTCAGCCGGCGGTCGGGGTGGCGGAATCGCCGCCGAAGATCTCCGTGTAGGCCTCGAGCAACCGGCGGCGGCCCATGACCTGACCCGGGAAGCCGACCCGCTCCAGCGTGAAGACGCGGCCATTCTGCACGGCCGGCACCTGCTTGAAGACGTCGGAATCGAGCACTTCCTGCAGTACCTGCTCCTCTTCCGGCAGGATGCCGCCGGTCGTCTGGAGCATGATCAGGGTGTCGCCGGTGATCAGGAGCGCCTGCTCCAGGCTGATGTAGACGCGGCCGATGCGATCGGGTTCGAAGTCGGCGGCATCGGGCATGATCGTCAGGCCGATATCGACCCCGACCTCCACGATCTGCGTCTGCGGAGTCGTCCAGAGCGTGATATCGGTGCCGCCGGAGTAAACGGTGGCGAACGTGACGGTCTGGCCGTCGAGCGCCAGCGCTTCCTTCGTCTCGGCCGTGAAGGCATCGAGTTCGGCGATCTTCTCATCGGCCAGCGCTTCGAGATCGAAGATCGAGGCGAGGAAGCGGAAATCGTCCTGCCAGGAATCCGTGCTGGGGAGGACGACGGTCGGCGCCATTTGGGAGATCAGTTCGAACATGTCGGGGTCGACATCCCAGTAGATTTGCGGCACGAGCACGAGATCGGGTTCGAGCGCCACGAACATCTCGAGATCGGCGTCCCAAAGGGTGAACGGGGTAAGCCCCTCCGTCAGTTCGGGATCGATGCCGAGGTAGCCATCCAGGAAGTTCGCGGACGATTCCGCCGGCTTGATGCCGAGTTCGAGCAGGTCGGCGAGGAGGAATTCTTCGCCGAGCGCCACGATCCGCTGCGGATTGGCCGGGATGAACGTCGTGCCACGCGCGTCGGTGATCTCGCGGGTCTCGCCCTCGGTGGGCGTCCCCTGGGCGGCGACCAGCGTGAAACGGCCGAGCGAGCCGAAGGCGATCGCTCCAGCGGCGGCGGAAACGAAATGACGACGGTGCATGAGGAATCTCTCCAGAGTGACGCGCGATCGGCAGGTCCAGCGTTCCTGCCCGGCGCATATCCTACTCCATAGATCGGATATTCTCGAATCCCGGAGCAGGTGTCTATAAGATTGGCACCGCCGAGGGCTGAACCGAGCCTTTGTAGGGGCGTCCCTTGTGGGCGCCCGATCGCCCGCAGGCGATGGTCCACCCGGTGCGGATCAGGGTGTTTCCTACGGAAACCAGACCGTCGCGTACGACGTTCGTCGCCTGCGGGCGACCGGGAGGCCACAAGGGCCTCCCCTACAAAGCCACCCCGCAGCATTTGATGCCTGTC
>JADLGF010000101.1 GCA_020849415.1 Thermomicrobiales bacterium | reverse complement strand
CACCTGACTACTGCGATGGACCCGCTCAACGGGAACGGAGCGCAACGACGAAACGAATCCGGAGTGTTGCCACTCTCCCGCCCGATCGTCGCTCGATCATGCCCGCAGGCGTCGTTGCCCGGCTGCCACCGGTTTCTCCAGGAGAAACCGGAGACCACATTGAGTAACTACGATCATAGGGAATGCACTATGCAGTGTCAATATTCACCCCGTCCGGAACGCGCATTGATCTCTCACAACCGCCGAAATCGGGGCGGAACTGACCGTTTGACCGCGGAGAGTTGCCAGCGAGGGAGACCACACGGTTCTCCCTCGCTGGGCAGTGTCGAATCAGAGACCGGCAGCCGAGAGGCGGGCCTCGCAGGCGCGCAGGGCGCCGGCGACGCGATTGCGTTCGCGAATGAGCCGGGTTTTCAGGAAGCGGTAGTCATCGCTGGTCGGAGCGAGTTCGGCAAGGTCCACTGCGCGGCGCAGTCCTGGGGTCGGCCGGGTACCGAGTGCGAGATCGTGATCGTACGGTCCGGCCACGGTGAAGTTCACCGGCACCACGATCCGGATCAGGTCGGCAATCAGCTGATTCGCTTCGGCCGCCGGCAGGTTGCCGATCGCAGCCTTCGAACCCCTTTCGGCCAGGGCGTTCGCCTTTTCGACGAGGTCGGCGAGTGAGATCGCGCCACCGGCGGCCGACTCGTAGCCGCTCAGCGCTTCTGCGACTTCCTTCAGCCCGGCGGCCGGATCGAAGGGCAACCGTTCACCGGTGACGAGTCCCGCCACCAGGTCGAGATAGATATCGGCGTCACGCTTGAGGAACTCGGGGTCGATCTTGTCGAGCGTGTCCTCGGTGGTGTGCCACCACCAGCCGAGTCCTCCACCTTTGCCGCCGGTGCCTAGCAGCGCCGCGATCGCCTTGTCCTGCTTCGAACCCTCGGCCGACTGCTCGGACACCGCCGTCAGGCAGCTCGGGATGCCGTGGCCCCAGAAACTCTGGTCGCTGGAACGGCTGACCCGCCGGTAATCGAGTTCAACACCGGCTCGAGCCAGCACCTCTTTGGCGTACCCGTAGGTTTCGGCCATGGTCGGGGCTTCTTCGAGAATGATCGCCCCCTTGCCGCCAACCGAATCGATGTTGACATGGCAAACGCAGCGGGTAGCGAGATCGTCGAACTGGTTATCGGCGAACCAGGTCGAGCCCGCGTAACGGGCGTGTGAGTGGCCCGACCAGAAGGCCACCTTGATGCCACGCTTCAGGGTCTCCTTCTGCGTGGCGAGAATCCGGGCGACCTCCATCTGGGTAGCGTTGGCGGTGCCGTTATCCATGACGCCGTAGTGCCACGAATCGAGGTGGCCGCTGAAGAGTACGTAGGTGTCCTCCTCGGTGCCGGGCAGGTCGGCGGTCAGGGTGTAGAGCTTCGACCAGCCGCGGTACGGCTGCGCAACGAGATTGACCTCGACCGGACCGGCATCGAGCGCCGCCTTCAGGATGGCGCCATGTTCGTTGGTTACGGCGATCGCCGGTACTGACGGCAGCAGGTGCGCCGTCTCGGGAGTCGGGGTGCCCCAGACCGGCGAAATGCACATCTCGTAGATGTACTCGCCAGTGATGTGAATCTGGCCGATCGCGCCGGCGTTGGCGGCGTCGAGCCCTTTGCCCGGCGTGGCGAGGCCTTCGGTCAGGACGATCTTGCCGGCGACATCGAGATTGGCGAGATCCGCGGCGGCGCCGCTGCCGGCGTAAACGAGGCTGGCGGTCACCCCT
The DNA here is from genome assembly GCA_020849415.1 of Thermomicrobiales bacterium. Taxonomy (GTDB): domain Bacteria; phylum Chloroflexota; class Chloroflexia; order Thermomicrobiales; family UBA6265; genus JADLGF01. The sequence continues at coordinate 1,136 of JADLGF010000101.1, read as the reverse complement.
TCATCGGAGGTGACCGGGCTCAGTGCGTAGCCGTTACAGGGCAGCTCGACAACATCGGGAGAGACGATCTTGAGTGAGGCTTTATCCGGGTAACCGGTGAGCGCGTCGAGCTCATACCAGGTGACCTTGAAGCCCCATCCTTCGAGTTCGCCGGCCAGGTAATCGAACGCCCGCTTTTCCTCGGGCGTGCCCGAGAGCCGGACCTCCCTGGTGATGCTGGTCAGTTGACGCCAGAGTTCATCGATCGAGGTTTCCTTCACCGGAGTGGTGGCCATACCCTATCCTTCCGTGTCAGTCTTGCATCCGAGCGCCGTCTGGAGTTACGATCAGCGAACCTGAGTTGCGCCGTGCGTTTATTCTATCAGTGAACCCTCCGGATCGCGTTCGATCCATCGAACAGGGCGGATCCGGATCGCGTCTCCAATGGTCAGCGGCATGGCATGCGGAAAGTGAATTCGATTGAGCGAAGATACGTCTCAGGGGTCACCCTACCAACTTGAGAGTGTGGAGCGGGCGTTACGCGTACTTGGATGTTTCTCGATCGAAACGCCCGAACTCCGGCTCGTGGATATCAGCCGCACCCTATGCATCAGCAAGGTGCAGGCGCTGCGCCTCGCAACCACCCTCGAAATGAACGGGTTCCTGACTCGCAACCCGCGCACCAAGTACTACCGGCTGGGGTTGCGGCTCTTTCAACTCGGAACGGTCGCCCAGCAGCAGTCGGAGGTGCAGTGGATCGCCCACCCCTTCCTCCACGAACTCGTTGTGAAGACGGGGGAAACGGCAAGGCTGATGGTGCCGCACCCGCTGGGTCCGACCTGCATCGACCTGGTGGAGAGCCCGCGGCAGCGCCGGGTGTTTGGCAAGCTCGGCGGACCGAATGTCTGGTACGCGGGCGCCTCGCCAAAGGTATTGCTGGCGTATCAATCGGAGCAGGCTATTGACGAGATTTTGTCCCAACCGCTCGAAGCATTCACGAATGAAACGAAAACCAACCCCGAGCACGTCCGGGAGCAACTGATCCGGATTCGATCCGAAGGCTATTTCGTGTCGAAGAGTGAGATCGAGCGGGGTGCAATCGGCATCGCCGCACCGATCTTCGATCGCTCCGGCGAAGCGGTCGGAGCGATCAGCGT
>JADLGF010000100.1 GCA_020849415.1 Thermomicrobiales bacterium | reverse complement strand
ACGAGGATTTCGGTCTTGCCGAGCGGGCCGCCGGCGGTGATGAAGTAGATGATGTTGAACTGGTTGAAGGTGAGGATGGTGCCGTACATGATCGCCGGAACCATGGCGGGCCGGATGAGCGGAACGGTGATATCGCGGAATTGCGCCCACCGCGGAGCGCCATCAACGCGAGCCGCTTCGTAGAGATCGGACGGAATCGATTGCAGCGCCCCGGTGGCGATCACCATCATGAACGGCCATCCGAGCCAGATATTGGCGATCGCCACCGCGTAGAAGGCGAGCGGCAGGAAGGGGAGGAACGGAATCGGCGCGTCGATCGATTCCAGCCAGCGGATATCGTGCGGCAGCCCGAGGGCCTTGAGCGAAAGATTGATCGCGCCGAACTGGGAATTGAACATCTTGTTCCAGATCAACGAGACGACGAGCGGCGGCATGGCCCACGGGATCACATACAGGGCGCGAAAAACCCGCCGGCCGATGATGCGCTTGCGATTGAGGAGAATGGCGACCGATACGCCGATGATGAGATGAAACACCACGTTGACCGCGGTCCAGACGAAATTGAATCCGAGCACCCGCCAGAAGTTGAAGTTCGGGATCGGCAATTCGCCTTTGATGATGCGGATGTAATTATCGAGGCCGACGAAATCGTACCCGCGGCGAAAGCTGCGGATATTGAAATCGGTCATGCTCAGCCAGAGTTGGTACCCGATTGGATAGAACGTAACTACCGCCAGAACGATGAACGCCGGCAGAATGTAGAAAAACGGGAGCCGGTACTTCTGCCACCACGATTTACCGCCAGTCGGTATATCGAAGGTGCCGCCGGTCGGAAGTTTCTTTTGGGCACTGAGTTGGTCGGCTGCCATCAGCGATCACCTCGCCTGACGTTGACACGGAGCTGCTCTGAAAGAACCACCAACTCACCCCCGAAAAGCAACCCGTCATTCAGAGCCCGCAGGCGAAGAATCCGACGCGCAGCGGCCTTGCGAATCCGAAGCGTGTCCACGCGGAAAGGCGCTTCGCGTCGGACTCCTCGCTGCCTCGGAGTGACTGGGTACGGTGCCAGGGAAGGGTGAGCGCTCATCGTTCATCCGCGGTGGTGAGGCGCGGTTCGTAAGAACTCTCTGAGAGAATGCGGCCGGAATCGCCGGGCGGCCACTGCCGCCCGGCGATTCCTTCGTGCGGGCTCGGTCAGGAGCCCATATTCTGTATGCCCTCGTTGATCTGATCCTGGGCCGTGGCGGCGGCGTCCTCCGCGGTTGACGCGCCGGAGAGCACCGCGGTGATCATGTTGCCGACCGGCTCCCAAACCTGGCCCATCTCGGGAATGATCGGCATCGGTGTGGCGGTCTCCGCCTGCGTGACGAACGCCTGGGCGATCTCGTTGCCAGAGACATCGACCCCGACGTGAGCGGGCAGGTGACCGGCCTTTTCGACCAGCAAGCCGGCGGATTCAGGACCGGTGAACCACTTCATGAATTCGGCCGCGAGCGCCGCCTGATCGTCATCGAGATCCGCGTTCATCATGATGTGCTTGACGCCCAGGAAGGGGCGGGTCGCCGCGTCGCCGGCTTCGGAAATGACCGGCATCGGGGCGACGCCGACGTTCTCCGCGCCAAGCGCCTGCACATAGTCACCGAGCGCCCACGGGCCGTTGAAGACCGCCGCCGCCTTGCCCTCCTTGAAGAGCGAAGAGATAGCGTTGTCATCGTTCTGGAGGAAGTAGCCCGGCTTCGATTGCAGGCCGTTCATCCAGTTCAGGAACGCAACGGTTTCCGGCGAATTGACCGTGCTTTGGTTGTTCTCATCGAAGAGTTGACTTCCGAACCCGAAGAAATAGCCGGCCGGGTGGTAGAAGTTGGCGAGGAGGGCGAGCCCGTAGGTGTCGGCGGCGCCGGCATTGATCTCGGCGGCAGCCGCATCGAGATCGGCCGTCGTGGCGGCGGGTTCGGGCATGAGTTGCTTATTGTAGTACATCGCGACCGCTTCGAAGCTCTCCGGCAATCCGTAGAGATTGCCGTCGTACCGCAAGGCATCCACGGTCGACGACAGGTAATTGCCGAGGGTCGCCTCATCGACGAGGTCATCGAGCGGGCGGATCAATTCGCCGGTAGCGAGTTCGCCGACCCAGTCGGCCGGGCCGATCAACAGATCGGGACCGCCGCCTGTCGCGACTTCCTGCGAATACTTGTTCTTGAGTTGATCGAACGGCACGGCGAGTACCTCGATCGTGACGTTAGGGTTGGCCGCTTGCCACGCGGGCAGAATGTCATTGGTCAGCGTGTCTGCTTCAGCGCCGGTCCAGCCGTGCCAGAGCAGGAGTTCGCCTTCGAGATCGGTGTTCGGGGCGCTATCCTGCGCGAACACCCCCGCGCTACCGAGCACAACGAGCATGAACGCCAGACAGAAAACCTGGAGCCGTTTCCACACACCGGACATACGCTTCTTCTCCCTGATGACAAGACCGTTCGCTGACGTTAGAAACGTGGCGGCGCCGGGAAGTCCGGGCTTGTGATTCTTAACCTGTTTCATACCAAATGTCTGACAATCCGACCAGTCATGACGGTCGTCACGCTGTTTCGTCGGACCCGGGCCACCCTGGAGCGGGAGTTGACCTCCCGGGTGTCATTGGAAGACCCTTCAAGCGCCACCGCCGGAACCGTGGGCGCGATAAACCGCACCATGATTGGAGAATGCCTTGCGCGACGCCGGGATGAATCAGCCGCCCATTGCGGACGTTGT